>QKDL01000002.1 GCA_003252105.1 Arcobacter sp. | reverse complement strand
TTTGGAAGCCCTGATTCAAGAGTAGAAATCCCTGCAAAAATCTCTCATGCTTCTTTTTCAAAAGAGGAACTTGCAGCTATTGGTATATCTGATAGTACAGTTAGATTCTCTATTGGATTAGAAAATGTTCAAGATTTAATAGAAGATATAAAACAAGCAGTAAAGTAGTAGATATTTAGATGAGCGATAGTTTTTTCAAGCCAATCCCTTGTGGAGAAACTCTTCCACCAAACAATGTTCATGCAGTATCTGTATCGATGCCAACTTTACAAGATGTTATAGATTATGAGGAACAAACGCCCCAGATATGTGAAATAATAAAAAGTGGATACCCAAGGTTTATACTTCATCCATATTTAAAAATCTTAGCAAACTACATAAAAGAAAAATATAAAGTATCAGATAGATATGAAGTGGTAGTATTAAGTTCACAAAAGGCTGTAAAACTTTTAAGTGATAAATACTATATCCATAATAAAATAGATATAGATGAACCTTTTGGTGTAATTTTAGTACAAAAAGAGACTTCACAACTGCAAAAAGTATTAACATATATTCAACATGTAGGTTGTAATCTTTCATCTAGATTAGCTGAAAATTATCTATATAAACTTGGTTTAATACCTAAGTTACATGAAGAGGAACTTGAAGAAAAAACTAAAGCCAAAGATATTATCATAGATGTTTTAGCAAAAGCTTATAAACAACCAAAAGAAAATGTATGCCTAGCACCTTCTGGGATGAATGCTATTTATTCTATAATAAGAGGTTTAAACTCCATCCAATCTCATAATGGACGAACTATTTTGGTTCAATTTGGTTGGCTTTACCTTGATACTATGAATATAGTAAACCATCATTATCAAAGTCAGAAAATCTTTGAAGATATAGCTAGAATCGATCTACTTGAAAAGTATTTAGAAACAAATGGTTTTAAAGTTGCTGGTATTATTACAGAGATACCTACAAACCCTCAACTTAAAAGTGTTGATATAATAAGACTAAGAGTATTGTGTGATAGATTTAATATTCCACTTATTATTGATACAACTTTTGCAACTCCTTATAATCTTAATTTAACAAATTATGCAGATATTTTCGTTGAATCTTTAACAAAATTTGCCAGCGGAAATGCAGATGTTTTAATGGGAGCAATAATTTTAAATAAAAAACATAACTTATCGCATATGAATTATGAATTTTTTAAACATTGTGAACCAGTTTATATAAAAGATATGCAAAGGTTAGCAATCGAGATTAAAGGTTATGAAAAAAGGGTGAAAACTATTTCTAAAAATACAAAAGCTTTAGTTGAGTATTTTAAAACCTGTTCATATATTGATAAAATCTATTATTGTCTAAGTGATGAAAACAAAAAAAACTATTCACAAACTATGATTGATGAAAACTGCTATACAGGAATAGTTTCAGTCACTTTTAATAAACCTTTTGAAGTAATATATAACAATTTAAATTTTGCAAAGGGACCTAGCCTTGGAACAGAATTTACTCTACTTATGCCATATACTTATTTAGCTCATTATGATTTGATTAAATCTGATAAAGGAAGAGAGTTACTAGATAAAATTTCTCTTCCGATAAATCTTCTTCGAATCTCCGTTGGAATCGAGCCTGCAGAAGAAATTATTAATCAATTTAATAAACTAAACTTTTAGTTTTTCTAAGTTATTATTAATATATCTAAAATATACATTAGTATAACTAATATACAAAAGGGGTTGTTATGACAATTAAAGCTAAAGTTATAGGAGCTTTTTTAGTTCTAATTGGATTAACATTGATTTCAAGTATTTATGTTTCATTTAATATGAATACAGTTGAATCAAATGTTAAAAAATTGAGTGAAAAAGATTTTGCAGGTATCACTTTTTTACTTGAGGCAGATAGAGATTCTTATCAATCAAATGTTGCATTATCTCAGATAATCAACTTACAAGACAGCCAAAAAGCCCAAAAGTTAATTGAAAAAGGAGTAAATGACAATATAAAACAAGTTGGACAAAGGTTCCAAAAGTTCAAAAATCTTTTACAAAACAACTTAACAAATGAAAGTTCAAAATTTAATGAATTTGATGAACTATATGCTAAAACAAATCAAAATACAAAAGAGATAGTTTCTCTTATTAATCAAGCTGATTATGAAAAAGCTAAAGATTTCTATTTTAATACTTATCTTAAAGATTATGAAGCTATGAGGGATGTCATAGACTACTTTTCTGAAGCAACCTATAAAGTTGTTGATATAGACAAAGCAGATACAGCATCAACAATATCTAATTCATTTATTACATTTATTGTAATAACAGCATTAAGTATTTTAGTTACTATATTTTTTAGTTTTATTTTGGGTAAAACTATCAATAATGCACTAAACAACTTAAGCTATGGCTTATTAGGTTTTTTCAAATACCTAAATAAAGAGAGTAATAGTGTTGAAAAACTTAATGACACAGGAAATGATGAAATATCAAAAATCGCAAAAGTGATAAATGAAAATATTAATAATACAAGATTATTAATAGAAAAAGACAATGCTTTGATTGAAGATGTTAAAAGGGTTGTTGAAGTTGTAAAAAGTGGTAAATTAAATCAAAAAATTGTAGTTTCTACACCTAACCAAAGTTTAGAAGAGTTAAAAACAATCTTCAATGAGATGTTAGAAGTTATTTCAAAAACTATCTCAAATGATATAAATGAAATAAAAACTGCACTTAAAGAGTATCAAAAACTAAACTTTACTCATAGAATTAAAAATGCAACTGGTGAAACAGTTGAGGGTATCAATACTTTAGCAAATATTATAAATGATATGCTAGTTGAAAATAAATCAAATGGTCTTACATTACAAAATAGTGCTGACCATTTATTATCAAGTGTAGATACTCTAAGCCGTTCTTCAAATGAAGCAGCTGCAAGTATTGAAGAGACTGCTGCTGCATTAGAAGAGATTACTTCAAATATTAGTTTAAATACAGACAATGTTGTAAAAATGGCGACAAATGCTAATGCTCTTAAATCTTCAGCAAATGAAGGTGAAAACTTAGCAACACAAACTACAACTGCAATGGATAGTATAAATGAACAAGTTACAGCTATCAATGAAGCTATTTCAGTGATTGACCAAATAGCATTTCAAACAAATATCCTTTCATTAAATGCAGCAGTTGAAGCAGCTACAGCTGGTGAAGCAGGAAAAGGATTTGCAGTTGTTGCACAAGAGGTTAGAAATCTTGCAAGTAGAAGTGCAGAAGCAGCAAAAGAGATAAAAGACTTAGTTGAAAATGCCACAGTAAAAGCCAATGATGGTAAAAGCATTGCAGATAAGATGATAAAAGGATATGTTGGATTAAACCAAAATATCTCTAAAACTCTTGAGCTAATTGGAGATGTAGAAACAGCAAGTAAAGAGCAACAACTTGGTATTACGCAAATTAATGACGCTGTAACAATGCTTGATAGACAAACTCAACAAAATGCTTCAATTGCAAATGAAGCAAAAGATATTGCTGATCAAACTCAAATAATTGCAAATAATATTGTAAAAGATGCAAATGAAAAAGAGTTTATAGGTAAAGATAGTGTAAAAGAAAAAATTATTAATTCAACACATGATAAACCTAAAGAGAATACAAAAACTGTAAAAACAACTCCTAAAGTAACACCAAAACCAATTGTAAAAAAAGAAGAAAAGAAAATTGAGGTTAAAAAAATAAATACAGAACCAAAACCTCAAGTTATTACTGCAAACAATAAAGATGATGATGAATGGGAAAGCTTCTAAGCTTCCCATTTAAAACTTTAATTTTATTAATATAAAATAATTATTAAACAGTTATATTTTAAGTTATTTTTCTATAATATATAATATTTTTAATATAAAGGAAAATAATGTTAAATAACTTTAGTATCTCATTAAAACTTAAAATAAATAGTGCTTTAATTATTTTAGGTTTACTCATTTCTGGATTAATCATCTACAATGCTTTAAACTCTTTATCAAAAGAGTATAAATATTCTTTAGACTTAGCAAAACAAAATGAAACTTTAAACGAAATTTTTAAAAATGGTCTTTTATATAACTCTTCTTCTGGTGTAGTATTTCAAAATCCCAACTCAACAAAAGCAAAAGAAACAATGAATAATGCTATAAAAAAAGTTGAAATAAATGCAAATGATTTTAAAAAAATCAACCAAACTTTATATAAAAAATTTGAATCTAAAGTAGAAAACTTTTTAAATACTGTAAAACCTCTTTATAAAAAAGTAGAAAAAGGTGATGTATTGGAAAAAGGTGATATGAACATATCATTACAAGCATGGAGAGATTTAAAATTTACCATAACAGATATTATAAAAATAATCCAAAGTGATTCTAAAAAATCTCAAGAAAATTATCATAATCTGATTGAAGAATATTTAGTGACAATAGGTGTTTTATTAACACTAATATTAATCATCATCATAATATTTAATGCTTTACTATCAAGAAGTATTTTTTTACCTTTAAATATTTTAGAAGAAGCAATGGAAAAACTTTCAAACTCTTCAGATACTCAACAAAAAATTGAGATTATAAGTAAAGATGAAACAGCTCAAATAGCAAAATACTTCAACAACTATATAGATAAAATTGAGAAAACAAAAGAGGAAGATGCCAAAGTAATTATTGATGTGCAAAAAGTTGTTGAAGAGATAAAAAAAGGTAAACTTAATCATAGAGTCTCTACAACTACAACAAATAGTTCTATTATGGAACTTGTTTCATCTTTAAATAGTATGCTTGACACACTTCATGGGATAGTAGAGCATACACTAGATACTCTAAATAAATATCAAAATCAAAACTTCAAAGCAAAAACAACTTTAGAATGTGAAGGGGATATTTTTAATCTTTTAGAAGGTATAAACAAACTTGGAACTAGCATCTCAGAAATGTTATCAAATAGTAAAAAAAGAGGTTTATTATTAAACAACAGCTCTAAAGAATTGTTAGAAAAAATAAATATATTAAATGACAGTACCACAGATGCAGCTTCAAACTTAGAAGAAACAGCTGCTGCACTTGAACAGATAACAGCAACAGTAAAAGGAAATTCAGAAAAAATTGAGCAAATGACTCAATATGCAAACAAAGTTACCCAAGGAACACAAAAAGGTGAAGAACTAGCTTCTAAAACAACAAGTGCTATGGAGGAGATAAATGAAGAGGTTACAGCTATAAATGAGGCTATAACTATTATTGACCAGATAGCTTTCCAAACAAATATTCTATCACTAAATGCTGCTGTTGAAGCTGCAACAGCAGGTGAAGCTGGAAAAGGTTTCTCAGTAGTTGCACAAGAGGTTAGAAACCTTGCAAGTAGAAGTGCTGAAGCAGCTAAAGAGATAAAAGAGTTAGTACAAAGTGCTACATTAAAAGCAAATGAAGGTAAAACAATCTCTTCTGAAATGATTAAAGGATATGATGAGTTAAATTCAA
Organism: Arcobacter sp.; assembly: GCA_003252105.1. GTDB lineage: Bacteria > Campylobacterota > Campylobacteria > Campylobacterales > Arcobacteraceae > Halarcobacter. Next base: position 11,110 of record QKDL01000002.1, on the reverse strand, counting down.
ATATTACTCAAACAATAAATTTAATCTCAGATATCTCTGAATCAAGTAAAGAACAAGAAAATGGAATTGTACAAATTAATGATGCTGTAAATAATTTAGACCAAAAAACACAGCAAAATGCTACTATAGCTTCTCAAACTCATGAGATATCACTTACTACACAAAATATAGCAAAAGAGATATTAGAAGATACAAATAAAAAAGATTTTATAGAAAAAGATACTATAAAAATTGAAAAATCTGAAAAATCAACTATGATAATAAAAGAGAAAAAGAAGTCTCATCAAAAAGAAAAAGAGCTATCAATAAAAGAAGATATTGATAACAATGATGAATGGGAAAGTTTTTAAACTCCCATTCAAAGTTTTAAAACAGAGTTTACTCTTGTAACACTATCTTTTTTTGATAAAGTAAGTCTAACAATTGAATCTTCTTTTGCATCTAAGTTGTGTGATACAGAGGGTTCTAAAGACACTATATCTCCTTTTACAAGTTTATGAACATCTTTATTTACTCCAAAATTAATCTCACCCTCTATAATCTCTACACAAATTGGAAAGTTTGTTTTATGCTCTTTCATTATCTGATTTTTTTTAAATACAATTCTTATCTCTTTTGAATATTCAGTTTCTAACATAAGAGTAATTTGTACTTTTTCATCACTATATTCTAAGTTTTCAAATATATTTGTTTTTTTCATTTAAATTTCCTTTTTTGAAAGTTTAACAATAAAAAAAATTAAAAAAATTGATTTCAATCAATAAAATTTATTTAAACTTTAAGTATTTTTAATTTATGATAACGATTATCATTTTTACATAAGGAGATAAGATGAGTAGTGCAATTTTTTATGGTTCAAGTACAGGTAATACAGAAAATGCAGCAAAACTAATAAGAGAAGAGTTAGGTGGCAAAGATGTTATTAAACTTTTTGATATTTCGACAAGTGGTGTTGATAAAATAAAAGAGTACAACAAACTAATTATTGGAGTATCTACTTGGGGTGAAGGAGATTTACAAGATGATTGGGATGAGATTTTTGAAGAGTTTAAAAATATAGATTTTTCAAATAAGACTGTTGCTTTTTTTGGTTTAGGAGATCAAGATAGTTATTCTGATGAATATGTTGATGCAATGGCTACACTTTATGAAGTTGTATCACAACAAGAGGGTGCAAACATTATAGGTAGCTGGCCAATTGATGAATATGAGTTTGATGAATCAAGAGCTGTTGTAGATGGAGAGTTTGTTGGACTTGCTTTAGATGAAGATAATCAATCTGAGTTAACACCAGAGAGAATAAAAACTTGGTGCTCACAAATAAAAGAGCAAATTCTTTAAAATATGCACTCTTTTTGAGTGCATATTAGATATATTGGGAATTAAAATATAATAAAATTCCAAGTAAAAACATCACAATTGGAGCTAAAACTTCAAAGAAGTTGATTAATTTTTGTGAACTTTGAGAAATTTTATTTAAACTAACTGCAAAAAAAGATGAGATAAATATCACCAATCCCATCCCTAAACTAATAAAAATAGAAGCCAATATCACTGCAAAATATGTTTTTAATATAAAAGCATATATAAATAATATCACTGTACCAGGACATGGAATAAGTCCAGCAGTTAAAACAAAATACAAATCTTTTTTCATAAAATTTGGTTTTAAGTTAGTTGTATTTTTTGGCTTATGAGCACTCCAAATTCTTTGATTTGTTTTGCATGAACTACATGAACACTCTTTATGAGTTATTTTATTTGAAAAAATATAAACTGCTAATAATATAATCAATATAGCTGATACTTTTGTAAGAACCTCAACAGAATCACTAACAAAACTATTTAACACCGATTCTAAAATAAATACAGAAATCAATACAAGAATTAATGCTCCTAAAATATGTATAAAAGCTGTTGCTTGTGATATAAAAAAAGCTTTTAAATACGAACTTTTATTTGCCATAAAATATGAAAATGCCAATGATTTACCATGCCCAGGACCTAAGGCATGTATAACTCCATAAATAAAAGAGATTAATAATAAAGAAAATAAAGCTAAGCTATCTCCATCTTTTATTTTTAAAAGATATTTTTTTATCTCTTTTGTAAACTTACTTAATAAACTATCTTCTTCTTGTGTTTCTATTTTCTTATTTATTTGAACTTTCGTTTGTTTTGTTTTGGTTTCTTTTATCTCTTGTTTTGAACCTGTGTTTTTAATATAAAAAGATATATCTTGCATATTTAATTGATTTGAAACTTCAAAAGGAGCATCAAATTTGATGCCATTTTTAGCAAGAACCAAAATAAAATAGTTTTGGTCATCATTTATTTTAAAATATAAAATATTGTTTTTTATAACATCATAATCTAATTCAATATTGTATTCAAAATGTAAAAGTGAATTTTTAATATATGTTTTATAACTTTTTACTTTGATTGGTTCAGATTTATTATTTATCTCTTTGGCATATGAGATATAGGTTAAAAAATTTTTAGGTTTAATATAATCTAGTAGTGATTGTTCTATAGGAACTAACTCATCTTTATCTAAGTAATTATTTTGATTTTTATCATAAACCTCTTTTAGTTGTTCTGTAAAATCTTTTGTTAAAACCCATAGGATTTTTGCATCATTTATTTTATTTTTTGTAGCATTAACTTCAATAGATACTAAAGTTTTAGGAGAATATATAGTACATAAAGCACACCCAAAAAGGGTGTGTGTGAAAAGTAAAAGAATAAAAATTAATTTATTTATACGAATTTGCAATTTCTTTGGCTACCTTGATTAAATTATTACTCCAATCTTCTGATAAAGGGTCAATAGCTGTAACTGTTGCATCTATACTTTTAGATATTGTATTTGCACCTTTTTTTGAAAATTGAGGAGCAACAAAAACAATTTTTATATCGTTTTCTTTTGCTTCATCTATCAACTCAACCAATTGAGCTGGTTTTGGTTCTTTACCTTCTATTTCGATAGCAATTTGTTTTAGATCATATCTTTTTGCAAAATATCCCCAAGATGGATGAAAAACCATAAAGGCTTTATTTTGGTCATTTTTAAGGATTTCATTTAAAATTTGGTTTAGATTTTCTAATTCATTTAAAAAATCTTTATAATTTTTTGTATAAAACTCTTTGTTTACACTATCAATTTTTACTAAAGTATCATATATATTTTTTGCTTGAATTTTTACTAATACTGGGTCTAACCAAATATGTGGGTCTAAACCTTCATGATTGTGTCCCTCTTCTTCATGTTCTTTGTCTGCTTTTTTTTCTTCATTGTGATTTGTTTCTTCATGATGATGAGCTTGTATCTCTTGTTTTTCTATCCCTTCATCAGTATCTACAACAATCATATTTTTATTTGCAGCTTTAAATTTATCAAGCCAAACTTTTTCAAATGGTACATCAATCGCAAAATATGCATCTGATTTTGATAAAAGTTTCATTTGTGAAGTTTTAGGTTCATATGTTGCAGGACTTGCTCCTGGTTTTACCATCACATTTACTTTTATTTTATCTTTTGCGATTTTTTCTACAAAATATTTTTGAGGTAATATCGATACAGTAACCTCTTTTGCCATAACAATAGAACTAAAAACTAATAAAACTAAAAATATATTTCTCATTTTTTTCCTTTTTATTTTTGCAACCTAATTGCATTTTTTGAATTCTAATAAATAAAAACTTTAATGCAACTGAATTGCAAAAATAAACTTCAATGATAAAATTTGTTTTTAAAAATAAACAGATATAATATTTAACATGAATTTAGAAGAATTATCTACAAATATAAAACTTACAACTGCTAGAAAAGCAATATTAGAAAATCTAATTAACTCAAATAAACCATTATCATATGAGGATATAAAAGACAAACTTCCTATGGATAAAGCTACATTTTATAGAAATATTATCAAATTTGAAGAGGAAGGGATAATTAGTTCTTTTGAATCAAATGACAAAAAAAGATATTTTGAGATTCAAAAAACAAAACACTCCCATTTTATTTGTAATGTATGCTCAAAAATAGAGTGTATCCACGATAATCTTAATATAAAAATAAAAGATCATCAAATAGATAATATTATTATAAAGGGTATCTGCCCAAACTGTCTGAAATAAGGAAAAAAAATGATTGCAAAATTGATAACTATCGATAGATTTATCAATAAAGAAGCTCTTAGTGGTATTTTACTTTTCATTGCAACTGTTGCTGCTGTAATAGTGGCGAACTCATCATGGGGTCAATCATATTATGATTTATGGCATATGCCTCTAGGTATGAATCTAGGGGAACACTCTATTTCTATGTCCTTAACATATTGGATTGATGATGGTTTAATGGCTTTATTTTTCCTAATGGTAGGATTAGAGATAAAAAGAGAGATGCTAATAGGTGAACTCTCTTCTGTAGCAAAAGCATCTTTTCCAATTATTGCAGCAATTGGAGGGATGCTTATCCCTGCTTTGATTTATGTGGGGTTAAATCCAAATAATCCATTGGGTTTTGGTATCCCTATGGCTACAGATATTGCCTTTGCTTTAGGTATTTTGATGTTACTTGGTTCAAAAGTCAATCCCGCTGTAAAACTATTTTTAGTTGCTCTTGCTGTTGTTGATGATTTAGGAGCTGTATTAGTTGTAGCTACAGTTTATACAGCAGAGATTCACACAGAATACTTTTTACATGCAGGATTTATCTACTTACTTATTTGGGCTTTAAACTTCAAAGGGGTAACTAAACTTACTCCATATTTAATACTTGGTGTATTTTTATGGGTATATATCCATGCTATAGGAATACATGCGACTATTGCTGGAGTATTACTTGCTTTTGCTATACCCATAAAATCAAAAATTGATGAAAAAAAGTTTATATATGACTCAAGAAAAGATGTAGATGAATTTGAAAAACATATGGATGAGATACCAATTTTAAATCATCATCAAATTGATAACCTAGAAAATATTGCATATAACTATGATAAGGTTCAAAATCCTTTAGTAAGATTAGAACACAATTTACATGGTTTATCAGCATTTTTTATTATGCCTTTATTTGCTTTTTCAAATGCAGGTGTTTTAATAGACTTTACAACAGTAAGTGCAAATCTTTCTATTGTACTTGGGGTAATATTTGGATTATTGATAGGAAAACCAATTGGTATTTTTGGATTTACATTCTTAGCAAATAAATTAAAAATAGTAAAAAAACCAGACAATATATCATGGAATGAGATTTTATCGGTTGGATTTTTAGGTGGTATTGGTTTTACCATGTCTATTTTTATCACACACTTGGCATTTTTAGATGAAAATATTATAAGTGCAGTTAAACTTGGAGTATTTATTGCTTCTTTTATGGCTGCTATTATTGGAGTATTTTTAATACTAAATACTAAAAAAAGATAAAAAAGCCAAAGCTTTTTTATCTTACATATGAACCATTATTAAAATCAACAGTTGTACCATTTACATATTCAGGACAATCAGTTGCTAACCAAAAAATAACCTCAGCAGCTTCATCAGCTTCAGCAAATCTTCCACAAGGAACTGCTTTTTTAAATTCAGATTTTCTCTCTTCTGAATTATCTTTTTGCATATCTGTTTCAACAGGACTTGGAGCAATACAATTTACAATAATACCATGACTTCCTAATAGTTTTGCAAAGATTTTTGTAGCGTTTATTACTCCTGCTTTTGCAATACCATACCAAATATCAGGATGTCCAATTTGCCCTGCTATAGAAGCTGTATTTACAATCCTTCCATAACCTCTTTTTTTCATCCCTTCACTAAAAAGTGTAATTAACTCAACTGGTGCATACAAATCAACATTCATGATATGCTCTTTTGCTTCAATAGGATAATTATCATATGTATATTTTGGTTGCATATAACCTGCATTGTTAACCAATACATCAATATCTCCAACCTCTTTTGCCAAATCTTTTAAACCTTCAATATTTGATAAATCATATTCAATAGTTTTAACTTTTGGGTTATCTTTTAATGGAAAGTTTGAAAAATCCCTAGCTACTGCGATTACTTCAAAATCAACTTCTAAAAATTTTTTAACTACTTCTAAACCTATTCCTTTATTTCCACCTGTTACTAAAACTCTATTAAGCATATACTTCCTTTATAAAACTTTTTTTCTATTATATTCTATAAATTCTAAATGAAATATTTATGATTTTTTTAGTAATGTTTTTTAAATAAAAGGATATATTATGAAAAAGTTATTATTCACAATTCTAATTTGTACAAGTATGTTTGCAATAGATTTAGTAAAGTTACCATTAATGGAGATGAAAGTAAACCATAAATATTCAAATGGAAAAGAGCAAATTATCACTATAAAAAGAGAAGTTGATGAAGTTTGTTTAAATATTCCCATAACAGTTGAATATTTTCAATCTGAAAACCTAGCTTCTTCAAAAATTGATTCTAAATGTAAAAAAACATTTATCACTACAAAAGGTTTAATACAACCATTTAGTTTTGATGATAAAATCAAAACTGTAGGTGAATTAGAGGTTTTAAAATTTATTTTAGAAAAATCATCAAGAGAATCTTCTAAATATATTTTAGTAGATAGTAGAACAAAAGATTGGTTTGATGCAGGCACAATCCCAAGTGCTGTAAATATTCCATATACTGATTTAGAGTACGATAAAGATTTTTTAAATGATTATAAAAAAGCACTTACAAATCTTGGAGTAAAATTTTTAGGAGAAGATAAGTTCGATTTTTCTCATGCAAAAACAGCAATCTTTTTTTGTAATGGTTCATGGTGTGCCCAATCACCAAGAGCGATGATTAGACTGATAAATATGGGATATCCAAAAGAAAAGATGATGTGGTATAGAGGTGGAATTGCAGCTTGGGCTGGTGTATCACTAACTATGACTGAAAATATAGAAAAGTAATCTTATTGAGCAAAAAACTTTTTAAATGCAGCAGCTATCTCTTCATTTGTAGCTTCTGCATTTGGTGTTAAGTCTAATGGCTCAGTCTGATTTTTAGGGGCTTTATTAAATAGTTTTTTTGTATCTATTTTATCCCCAAATTTCTTTTCAATCACATTTTTTAATTTGTCTTTTGCTTTATTTTTTAAAAATCCACTTGTGTCAACTTTTACTTTAGGGTTTGTAATATCACCTTTTATTGTTGTATCAAAACTATAATCTTTTATTTTAGTTTGAACAAGTGCATTTATTGTTTGTTTTTCAGTATCAATTGTACTACTTGGAACTACAATTTTTGTGTATTTACTCTCCATATCTATGATAGAGTTTATTATATTTTTATTTATATCACTTTTTAAATTTATACTTTCATAAATCTCTTTTGTAATATCAAATTTGGCAAAAGTATTTATAAGTTTTGAATATTCGTTTTCAATAAACTGACCATTGATTAGTTTTCCATCTACTTTTCCTATCTTTGTAGCCAAATTATAATCTAAACCTACATCAGATTTTGATTTAAAAATTTCTGGATAATACATCATATGTAATAAACTTTTTATCTCTATATCTTTTATATTTGCTTTAAAGTTGTCATTTAGAAGATTAAAATCCAACTTTCCACCAAACATTTCAGATAATCCATCCACATATAAACCTTGTTTGTCTTGTTTGATTTTTCCATTTAAAGCAAGGTTTCCTCTCATTTTTGTTTGTGTTACATCATATAGATTTGATAAGTTTGCAACTAAAACTTGATAATCACTTTTAAAACTACTATCACTTAAATCAAAAATTGCTTTTTTAATATCTAAGTTTGCCATCGAAGTTTCTATAGTAGCCATAGTTACTGCTTGAGTTTTAACTAAATCAGTTACCGCTTCACCTTTAAATTTTAAAGTATTTGAAAGTTTTTGATTGAAATCTTTATTTACTAAAGCATTATTTACTAATCCATTTGAGATTTTTGTAACAATCTTCCCATCAAGATTTTTTACATCAGCATTTTTTATATTTCCCTCAATAGAGATAAATCCTGAAGCATATTTTGGTTTGTCAACTGTATATAAAAGCTCATCTATTTTTGCATTTTTAATATTAAAGAAAATATTTTTAGGTTCAAACTGTACTAAATTTATATCATATTTAGTATCACTAGAAGCAAATTTACTTAAGCCTGCAATTTTTGCTAACTCTTTATCACCTTTGATTATACCTTTTGTTGAAAAAGATCCATTTAATTTTTGTTTTGTAATATTTTGTAATTTAGATAAATCTTTGATATTTATATCATAAGCTAAATTGAAACTTACAGGTAATATTGTAATATCACCACCAATATTTATAATAGAATTATCATCAATAGTAGCTTTAAAAATTAGTTCGCTAGTACTTAGTTTAAACTCTTCAACTTTTAAATTAACTTGAGTTTGTCCTTCATTTACTTTTTTTTCTATTAAGCTAGCAACAAATGAATTACCAAAACTAGTAAATAAAATCCAATAAATACCTACAATAACTGAAACGATTAAAAAAGTTAATCCAAAAAATAGTTTTTTCATAAATATCCTTTTATAAATTAACATCTATTATACTTCAACTAAATTGAAATCATTATTATGTGTTACTTAAAGTAAACTTCTTGTAAATTTTCAATAAAGCTAATTAAGTTTTAAATAATCCTATTGTATAATTCTGCCCAATGCAAGGTGATAAGTAGGGATACGCAAGCCGAACAGACTTTGTATATAAAATATTTTATAAGGAATTTAGAATGAAAAAAATCGTTCTTTTAATGCTAGCTATCGCTGGTTTTGCTTTTGCTGCTGAAGCTGAAGCTGGAGAAATGTTAAAAGCTTACTCTGTAGTTGCTGCAGGTGTTGGTCTTGGTCTTGCTGCACTTGGTGGTGCTATTGGTATGGGTAATACTGCTGCTGCAACTATTGCTGGTACTGCTAGAAACCCAGGTTTAGGTGGAAAATTAATGACTACTATGTTCATTGCATTAGCGATGATCGAAGCACAAGTTATTTATGCATTAGTTATTGCGATGATCGCATTATATGCTAATCCATTTATGTAAGATTAGTCTTAGACTACAGATTTTATAAAATAAAAGGTCAAGAGGTTTTCCTCTTGGCCTTTTTTTATTTACTATTTAAATATATTTTGATAATATTTCAAACTTTGCGACCGTGGTGGAATTGGTAGACACGCTATCTTGAGGGAACTATTTATAAACCTTAAGAAATTTAATCCACGGTATTTACGCAATTTGGTGTGCGAATGTGGCGGAACTGGTAGACGCGCAGTGTTGAGGGCGCTGTAAGCTTGCTTGTGAGGGTTCAAGTCCCTCCATTCGCACCATATTAAGAGCAACTTTTTTTGATAAACAAACATTATGACAACATAATGTTAAAAGATTTTTCTCACTTTTTTCTCGATTTTCATTAAAAAATTATTAATCTTAAACTTTTCTTAATATTTTTCATAGATTGCCGATATTATGGGTGATTCATTAAAAATAAATGAGAAATGGATATATTGTCATAATATCAATTTTATGTAAAGTTAAACTAGTTAAATTTAGGAACTATCCTATTTTCATATACATATGATTTTACTATTATTAGTATTTTTATTTTATATAGAACCTAGCCAAAAGCTAGATTCTAAGAAGCATGATGCCATGCATTTGTTACTATATTCATTAGTTCAGAATTATTTTTAACTTCATTTCTATTTGTTAAATCAATATCATTTTCTGCTGCAAATGATGTCATATTTTGAATAAGTATTTCAACGTCATCATTTGTTAGATAACTACCATCTGATAATTTAAAGTTTTCTATATCTTTATAACCTCTTTTTTGGTTATCTATTTTTATACTATCATTATCAGAATAATTTATAATCAAATTATTTCTATCCCAAGTGAATAGTATATCTGTAGCACTTATAGTATTATCAAATTGAACTGTATCGTTTTTATTATCATTATTCCAGTTAAATATATTACCCTCTTCTACTATAGTATCATTTCCATCACCTAAAGAGAAGCTATATATATCATCACCATCTCCTCCTCTTAGGTAATCATCACCTTTTCCACCATTTAGTAAGTCATTACCACCATATCCATATACTCTATCATCTCCTTCTAATGCGTACATATTATCTTCTGTGTTAGTACCTCTTAGAGTATCTTTTCTTGATGTACCTTCTAATGCCACTTTTTCTAAAATTTCACTATTAAGTAGTTTTGTTCCATCATCAAATACGATTTCACTTATATTATCTTGATTTGTATACCAATTCATGATTTTTATTGAATCATTTTCACTAACTTTTATTATCAAATTATTATTGTCTTTTACAAATTTGATATTTTCAGCAGTTATATTTTCTCCAAATAAAATTCTATTTATATCAGATGAATTTCTTGACTTATATTCAAATATAGTATCATTTCCATCCCCTATATTAAAGATATAAGTATCATTTCCAGTATGACCTTCAAGGATATCATCACCTTTACCTCCCCAAATCATATCATCACCTTGAGCAGCAAATATAATATCATTTCCTTCTCCACCCAAAATCATATCATCTCCCCGAAGAGCAAAAATAAAATCATTTCCACCTAATCCATTTAGAATATTTTTTTCATTATTCCCAAATAGGAAGTTTGTTCTATCATCACCATTTTTAACATTATTATCTACATTAAAATTTAATGTTTTTGTAACAATACCACCATTTAAATCATCAATTTGCACTATTACACTATCTTCTCCGCTATAAGTTGAATCTACATTATATTTCCACATACCATTTTCATCAACTATAAATTCACCATGTTTTACATTTTCTACTATAGTATAAGTAAGTACATCATCATCTATATCACTAGCTTGGATTTGTCCACTTTTTGTTAATTCTTGAATTAATGTGATTTCTTCTAAAGGAAAATTTACAATTGGTGCATCATTTGCTCCTGTTACTGTTACACTAATTGTTGAACTTGAACTTGCCCCTTTATCATCTTGCATCTCATAGTTTAGTATTACTACTTCACTCTCTCCTTCTGCTAAATAATCGAAAGCTGTTCCTGTCTCAAA
>QKDL01000089.1 GCA_003252105.1 Arcobacter sp. | reverse complement strand
AGAAGAAGCAAAAACTTCTCTTCATACTCTATATCTAATTTATTCTCAACAATATATTGATTAAACTTTTTTATCTCTTGTGCATACTTTGAAACTATCTGCTCAGTTTCAATAATCTTATTTTTAAAACTATAAAAAAACTCTGAAATTTGATTTATCATAAAATTCCTTTTTGTAAAATATCGAATTATCCTATATATAATCCTAAGATTAACTTATATTTACATATAATAATAAAAAAATTTATTAGGAAAAAGATATGTTTAAATTTAATTCAAAAATATTAATAGCTCCATCAATAGTATTATCAACAACATTTGCTTACAGTTTTAATCTTGAAAATATTGCAAAAGATGTTGTTCAAAATATAAAAAATGACAATAACTCAACTTCTAATACAACAAACCTAAGTAACTCTACCATATCAAGTGGATTGAAAGAAGCCCTTAAAGTAGGTGTTGATTATGCAGTAAAAAATTTAGGTACAAATAATGGTTATTTAGATAACTCTTTAGTAAAAATACCCTTACCTCAAAACCTACAAAAAGCAGAAGCTTTAGTTAGAAAAGTTGGTGGTGAAGAGATTGCAAATGATTTAATCAAATCAATGAACAATGCGGCTTCAAAAGCTGCCCCTAAAACAGCAGAAATTTTTGTAGATGCAATAAACAAAATGACTTTAGAAGATGCAACAAAAATTTTAAATGGTGATAAAAATGCAGCTACTCAATATTTTCAAACTAATACAACTTCATCTTTAAAGCAGATGATTAAACCAATTATTCAAGAAACAATGGCAGAAAATAGTGTTGCAAAATATTATGATGTATTTAATAGTTACTATAAACAATATGGTAAGTCTTATGTAGAAAATAGTTCAATTATGACTATCGCAAAAGATTTTGGAGTAGATAGTTACCTTCCAAACTCTAGTGATGAAAATCTTGATGATTATGTAACACAAAAAGCTATTGATGGATTATTTAAAATGGTAGCCCAAAAAGAGGCTGCTATACGTTCAAATCCAGTTGAACAAACAACCTCTATTTTAAAACAAGTATTTGGAAAATAGTTTATGGTTTATCCACTATTTCTATCTCTTTATAGAAATAGTGGTAGAAAATATTTTTTCTAACTAAACTATCATTATATGTTTTAGTAAATCTTTTTTCACTACCATATTTATCAACATAACTTTTATCATAGAAAGATAGTAACTTAGCATATAGTTTCCCACTATAATCTAAAATAAATTTTTCTGTTGTAACATCATAAATATTGATTAAGCTTATATAAGAATCACCAACTTTGTAAGTTCTAAAACTAACATTTTTTTTCTCAAAACTTTCTACAACTTCAATATTCTTATCTTCAACTTCTCTTTCTAAATTGTTTTTAAAAGAGCTTATTGCTAAACCTCTCCATTTACAATTTGAATCTAGTGTTATTGATTCAACAAACAATTTCCCAAAATTCGAATTTTCATCAAAAATTGTGTAGCTATTACTTACACATCTTTCCATCCAATCTTTTTGAATACTATTTTTAGAAAATTCAACTTTTGTTCCATCACTAAATAATAAGCTATTCTCACTTTTTTTAAGATCATAATTAAAAGCTGCTTGAGAACACCCTATAAAAGTTAATGATACTAAAACTAAAGCTATCATTTTATTTCTAATCTGATTCATTGAAGTACCCTTTTATACTATTGTCTTTAACTAATGAGATATTAAAATTAATATCACCTTTTTGCTCATTTTCATACGCATATTTATAGTTTCTATTTAGTTTTAACTGCAAGTTTTTATACAAATTTCCTTTTACATCAACTACAAAAAGTTCTGAAACAGGAGTAAATAAATAAATCATGTGTAAAATAAATGAATCATTTACTCTATATGTTTTAAATACATAGTTTGGATACTCTCTATTTTCGATCACTTCTAAATATCTAATCCCAAGCTTTTTTTTAAAAAATCCCTCATAAAGGCTCAATGGTTGACCATTCCAGGAAACATTAGTATCAGGTCTAATATACTCCAAAAAAATCTCTTTGTTATTTAGGGTATAAGCTTCATATACAAAGGGATCATGCCTAGTTTTCATATCATATTCACCCAATTCGTATTCAAAATACTCCTCTAAATCTATTTTAAAATAGAGTTTGTTATCTTGAAACTTATATAAAGGTATCGATGAATTGAAAATTCCCTTAAGTATTTTTTTGAAAAAGCCCATTGTTTCGTTCCATTTGTTTATAGTGATATAAAACAATACTTTAACATAAATATTATAATTATATCAATAAATAAAAATTATCATTTAAATTTAATTGAATGGATTAATAATTGCATTACCTTATTTTGATAAACTTTTTAAAAAATAAACTGAGGTATAAAAATGAAAATAGCTATTCCAGTAAAAGATGAAAACTTAACTTTTTTTCCAAATGCAGGACATACACCAAAATTTGCTATATTTACTATGGCTGGAGCTGGTATGTTTAGGTCATTTACTCTTGATGAAGTTAAAAACAATCCAAGAACAGATATAGACCACGACCATCCAGAAGAGGAGCATGCTTGTGATCATAGTCATGATGATGAAGAGCATGTGGAACAACATAACAAAATGGGAAGGGTATTAACAGATTGTAACTACATAGTTGTAAAAACTGCTTGTAAAAATACAGCTAACTCTTTTACATCACAAGGTATCAAACTTGTAAAATACAATGGGGAATCTTTTCAAACAGGAGAGATTTTAAAAGAGCTTTCAACTAAATTTATTTAGTTAAAATTGAGGTTTTCCCTCAATTTTAAAAACTATTTTTATTAAATTTTTCTTTATCTTTAATCACTTCAGCAGTTGAAACAATATTTGCTATCATCTCATCACTACTATTTGCAAACTTTTCTATAATGGCATCGCAAGTTTTCATCAACTCTTCATCTAAGTGAAGTTCACTTAAAAGCACTGATTTATTGTGTAAAGCTAACGCAACTTGATTTCTTATTTGACCTGTTGCTTTATCAAACTTTTCAACAACTTCATCATAAAGTTTTAAAGCCTCTTCATATTTATCAAGCTCTTGTTGTCGCGCAGCTTTATTTACTAAAGATTTTGCAATAAACTCTTGAATTGTTTCATTTTCACTATTATCAAACTTTGATAAAATATAGTCATACTCTTTTATTGAGTTTTCTATTTGTGAATCTTTACCAAGTATCAAAGCAATATTATATGCTGCATGAACTACATACTCTAATACCTCTTGATTTTCAGTATTTTCAAAGTTTTTCACTAACTCTTTATAAACATCTAAAGCTTCTTGAAAACCTTTTAGTTCATTTATACAAATAGCTTTATTCATATAAGCTTTTGCCAATACTATCTCAATCTCTAAAGAAAAATCTTCAATATATTTTTCCAAAAGTTCATTATATGTAGCTAACTCTTTTTCAAACTCATATTTTTTTGCATAAATAAGTGCTTTGTTATAATACGCATATGCCAAAAAACGAATAATTGTTTGATTTTGAGAATGTGAAAAGTTATTAATTACTTCATCATAAGTCTTTATAACTTCATCATCTATTTTTAAACTTGTTAAAGTTGAAGCTTTCCCCATAAGTGTATAAAAAATATCAATATCACTTTGTGCACATTGCAATAAAGTTGGTATTAAATCTAAAGCTTCATTGTATTGTTTATTTTTAACTTTTTGATTAAAATCATAATATACAGCTTCAAAACTATCAAAACTCAAATTCTATTTCCTTTTATTAAAACTATATATATTTTTACAAAAAATAACTTGCAATAGGATTAATTAATTTTTTGCAAAATTTATTAAAGAATCACCTTCAAGTCTATAGCCTACCCATTCATCCAAACTTTTAGCTCCAATACTTTCATAAAACTTTCTTGATGGTGTGTTCCAATCTAGGCATGACCATTCAAATCTACCACATCCCTCTTTTACTGCTTTTTGTGCAAGGTGTTTTAACATAGCTTTTCCTGCACCTTGATTCCTTTTTGATTCAGTAACATACAAATCTTCTAAATATATACCATTTTTACCAAGCCATGTTGAATAGTTATAAAAATATATTGCATGTCCTATAACTTTTCCATTCTCTTCACAAATCAAAGCTTTAACAGTTGAATCTTTTCCAAATATCTTTTTTTTTGTTTCTTCAACGGTAGTTTTTACAGCATCTGGTTCTTTTTCATATATTGCAAGTTCTATAATAAAATCAAAAATAACTTGTGAATCACTTGCAACTGCATCTCTTACTTTTATAGCCATATATCCCCTTTAAAAATAAAATCTAATCTTACAGATTTAAAATTTTATTTCCCTTAGATATTTTTCTATTAGAGGAATATAATCTTTTCTACAGACCATATAAGTATCAAGATTAAAATCCATATTTGTGATTTTTAGTTTTTGTGTATAACCAAACTTTTCAATAATAGGTCTTGAAAATAAAGCTACTCCATAGCCAGCTTTTACACAAGAAAGTATTAACTCATAGTTTTCTAAATTTACTTTTTTATATACACTTTTCTCTTTTTGACTTAAATATTCTTCTAAAAAAATACGATTTAAACACCCATTTTTATAAGCAAATATTGTTTTTTGTGCCTCTTTTTCAAAAGGTTCAACTAAAACAATATCTTCTTTGAATATATTCAAAATTTCCAAATCTTTGTGTTTTGGGTCTCCATTTACAAAAGCTATATCTAGTTTGTAATCAAGTAATTGCTCTATTAAATTTAAACTACTATCAACTATAAACTCTAGTTTCATCTCTTTGAAATCTTCATTTAATCTATCAATAAATTTTGGCAATCTAATAGTTGTATTTGACTGGGTTGAACCAATTCTTAATAACTCTTGATAGTCTAGGTTTCTTATTTTTAAAGTTGCCTCTTCTACTTTTTTTAATATCTCTATGGCATATGGATAGAGTTTTTCTCCCTCTAAAGTTAAAACTACTCCCCTATTTGTTCTATGAAACAACTCATATCCTAAACTCTTTTCAAGTTGTTTAATACGCAAGGTTGCATTTGATTGAGTATAGTTTAACTCTTTAGCTCCTAAAGATATACTCTTTGTGTTTGCAACTGCAACAAATACTTTTAAAAGATTTGAATCCATTTTTTCCCTTTACAAACTTATTGTTTGAAAAACTAAAGTACAAGCTATAAAAAACAACAATACTTTTAATATTTTTACATAAAATTTAGTATCAATTCTTTTTTTAATTTTGATACCTAAAAACATCCCTAAACAAACAATAAGCACACTTAACATTGAGATATTAAAATCTTCAGAAGTAAATGTACCATAATACAAAAATACAGAGATTTGACCAATCTTTGTGAATAAAAAACATAAATTTGAAAGTTGAACTGTATCTTTTCTAGTATATTTCAACTCTAAAGTGTACATTATCATAAGTGGTGCTACAATATTTGTAAGACCTGATAACATTCCACCAAATATCCCTAAACCATATGTTGAACTTTTTGGATATTTTGAGACAAAAGTTGCTTCAATTTTTACAAAAGATTGTAAAAGATAAACAAAAATAATCAAAGCCAATAAAAGTTTGAAAAATTCAGAATTTGTAAAAACTAATAATACCGTACCAATAGCACTACCTATTACCATAAGTAATATAATAAACCAAAACTTTCTTAAAGCTTCAAAAAACTTACCCTCACTTGAGATACTAATAATATTTACAACCATAGTAGGAATAAGCATATAAAGTATTGTTGTTTGCATATCAGTAAATAATGCAACTAAAGGTGTAGAGATCATCCCAAAACCAAAACCAATACTTCCATGAACGATAGAAGACCAGAAAACGATCAAAGATAAAGCAATAATAAAATTAACTTCCATATTAGCATCCTTAATATTACATATAATGATTTGTAATACCAAAAGATATTACTAAGCATTATATCAAAAAAGGATAAGAAAAAAATAAAAAAAACTCATAATCAGTTTTTTAGAAGTTTAAAATACTCACTTCTATCAATCTCTTTAGCTCCAAGAGAAGCTAAGTGGTCATTATATACTTGACAATCAATAAGTTTAATACCATTTTGTTCAGCCTGTTGGCATAAATGATAAAAAGCAACCTTAGAAGCATCACGCTCTTTAGCAAACATACTCTCCCCACAAAAAATATCCCCAATAAGTAAACCATATAGCCCACCCACAAGTTCATCATCTAAATAACACTCAATAGAAAAAGCAAAACCAAGCTCGAACAAATAACTATAAGCTTCAATAAACTCTTGGCTTATCCAAGTCTCATCTTCATGTTTTCTTTTGATATTTGCACAAGATTTTATAACCTCTTCAAACCTTTCGTTTGATTTTACTACATAGCCTTTGTTGTTTATAACCCTTCTAAGACTTTTTGAAACCTTAAACTCATTTGGATATAAAACCATACGCTTTTGGGGGCTAAACCAATGGATATAATTGTACTCATCAATAAACCAAGGGAAAATCCCATTTTCATAAGCGTTGATAAGCCTTTGAGGATGAAAATCCCCACCAACAGCCACCAAATCATCATCCATCATCTCTAAAGTAGGAAAATCAAAGTTATCATCATCAAGTAAGTATATTTTATGTTCGTTATCAAGTATTTTCATGGTGAAATAATATCAAAAGTTTTTGGAAAGGTAGGTTTATAATGTGTTTATTATATTTTGTATATCAATCTTTAAAGGTTTTATTTTAGTTGTAATAATTTCCCAAATCTCATCAGCATCAATACCAAAATAATTATGAGCTACAAGATTTCTAAAATCTTTTATTTTTTGCCAAGGAATACTTGAATACTTTTCTTTAAACTCTTCATCAAGTTTTGAAATCATCTCACCAATTATTACAAATTGCATCATGATAGAAATTATCTGCATTATCAAACTCATTTGTATAATTTTCAATCTTCTCAATAGCTTCAAAAATAGAAAGTAAAGACAATCTAATCTTAGACATAAACAACCTCTTTAAGAATCTCTTCTTTAGCCAAAGGTTTTAAGTATTTTTCTCTTGCAATATCAACTTTAAGATTAAAAAAGCTTTCTAAAGTGTGTCTAAAAGCACTCTTTTTGTCATGTATATCTGAAAGATTTTTTTCAAGCTCAATAAGAATATCTATATCACTATTTTCAGTAGCTTCATTTTTAGCATAAGAACCAAATAAACCAAGCTTAGTGATACCAAACTTTTGTGAAAACTCATCTTTGTGTTCTTTTAAATAGTTTATAATATATTCTTTTGTCATCTATTAATCCTTATTCACGAATTTATTATAACATATTTTATTTTTTAACTTATATACATATAAAAGAGCTAGTTGTATAAAGATTCAAGGCGAAGTAAATTTTTGGTGATTGAGCATACTAAAGTATATGATTGAGCCAAAAATTTACTTCAACGCGTGAGTATTTATGCAAAAGCTCTTTAAAGAGCTTTTGCTGTGATTCTTGATAGTCTTTGTGCGAATGCCACTGTATCAGTGATATCCATACCTTCACTTAATTTAGCTTGGTCTAGTAATACCCATGATACATCTGCAATCATTTCATCATCTGCACAACCATTTAATTTTTTTACTATCTCATGGTCTGGGTTGATTTCTAAGATTGGAGCTCCTAGAGGCATCTCTTGTCCCATTGCTCTCATCATTTGCATCATTTGAGCCATTTGTGCATCACCAGCATCTTTTGTAACACAAGATGGTGATTCAGAAAGTCTGTTTGTGATTTTTACCTCTTTTACCTCTTCACCTAAGATATCTTTGATTTTTTTAGTGATTGATTCAAATTTTTCTTCAACCTCTTTTTTTGCTTCTTCTGTTTGCTCTACTTTTGGAGCTTCACAAGAAGTGATATCTTTGAATTCCCACTCTTGATATGCTTGTAAACCTGGAGTGATAATCTCATCAATCTCTTTATCATCACAAATTAAAACTTCGATATCATTTTTCTTATATGCTTCTAATAATGGAGAGCTTCTTAGAACTTTTTCATTATCTCCAATGATATAGTAGATAGCTTTTTGTTCTGAGTCTGCATTCTCTTTATATTTTGCTAATGAAGTCATCTCACCTAATTCTGTTTTTGTTGATTTATATCTTAATAAATCAAGAATCAGCTCTTTGTTTGTGAAGTCTTGGTATGCACCCTCTTTTAGTGGTCTATTGTATTGAGCAATAAACTCTTTGTATTTTTCTTCATCTTTAGCTAATTTTTTGATTTCACCAAGGATTTTTTTAACTGAACCTTGTTTAATATTTGCTAAGATTCTGTTTTCTTGTAAGATTTCTCTACTTACATTTAGTGGTAAATCTTCACTATCAATAATACCTCTAACAAATCTTAAATATGTTGGTAAAAGCTCTTTTTCATCATCTGTGATAAATACTCTTTTAACATATAGTTTAACACCTGGTTGATAATCAGCTCTATACATATCCATTGGTGCAGTTTTAGGGATATAGAAAAGTGTAGTATATTCATTTACACCCTCTGCTTTTGTATGGATTGTTACCATTGGATCTTGTGAGTCATGAGAGATAGACTTATAGAAATCGTTATACTCTTCATCTTTTAATTTTGATTTTGGTTGCATCCATAAAGCTGTTGCTTCATTTGCTTTTTCTCTTTTGTTTTCAATTGTTTTTTTAGGCTCTTTACCAGCTTTTTTATCCTCTTCACTTAACTCTTCAGTAACCTCTTCACTGTAGTTTAAGAAGATTGGATATGCAATATGGTTAGAGTATTTTTTAACAATAGTTTCAACTCTATATTTAGAAGTATAATCTTCTACTTCATCATCTTTTAATTTGATATAAATAACTGTACCAATACCATCTTTAACACAAGGCGTTAAATCATACTCACCTGTTCCATTACTAGACCATTTATAAGCTGTTTCTTCACCTGCTTTTTTAGAGATAACATCTACTTTGTCTGCTACCATAAATACAGAATAAAACCCAACACCAAATTGTCCGATAAGATTTGAATCTTTTTTTGCATCACCTGTTAAAGCTTCAACAAAAGATTTTGTTCCTGATTTTGCAATTGTACCAATTGAAGCGATTAAATCCTCTTCATTCATACCAACACCATTATCAGAGATAGTGATTGATTTATCTTGCTCATCAAGTTTGATGTTAATTGTTCCTGTCCAATCCTCTGGAAGTGCTGCTTTCATTTTTTCATCTGTTAGTTTTAAATAGTTTAATTTATCGATAGCATCACTTGCATTAGATACAAGTTCTCTTATAAAAATCTCTTTATTTGAATATAAAGAGTGTGTCATTAAATGTAATAATTGTCCAACTTCTGTTTGAAATTGATGTTTTGCCATGTTAATCCTTTTTATTTAGGGCATGGTTAAGTTGCTTATGCAACGTCTGCCATGAATTTCACCTATATTTTTTAATTTTTGTAAAAGAAATTTTATCATAACTTTATAAAAGGAAGCTAAAGTTTTGATAAAATTTAGCACTTTTTATATTTGAGTGCTAATATTATATTTTTATTTTTTTAGATAAAATAGTACAAAAACTTGAGAAATAAAATGAAAAATAAAATAATCGAACGATACGAACAAACACAAGATAATGAACTTATTATCAATATATCTTCTAAAAAAATAGAAGATTTGTATTCTATTTATGATAAAAAATCTACTTTCGTAAAAAAAGATTTAGATGATGATTTTGAGAAATACTTGATAGAAAGTGTTGAAGAAATAGGGAATCATCCTTTTATCATAAGATTTTATTTCAGTGAACAATCACAAGAAAACATTAATGAAAAACTTAAAAATAGTATCAAAAACTATTTTGATTATTTACAAAATTTAGAACAAAGAAAACTAAAAGAACAAGTAAAAAACTCTTCTATTTTTATAATCATTGGATTTATATTTGTTGCTATTGCTCTGATTTTAGGAGATAATGAAAAGTTTTTATTAAAACTTTTATCTGAAGGTTCTATGGTGGCAGGTTGGGTTTCTCTTTGGGAAGCTTTAGCTACTATTTTAATCAAATGGTTGCCTTTGAGAGATAAACTAAAAGTACTTAATAAAATTTCAAATGCTAAGATTGAATTTTGTTAAATTAAAAAAAATACAAACAAACTTTGATAAAATAAAAAAAATAAAAAAGATAGGGATAATATAAATTATGAATAAAGAAAAATTTTTAAATGATTTAAAAGATTTATATGAGTTTTTAGATGCACAAAAAGCAAATGTAAATAAACTAATAAGCTATTTGGAAAATAAAGAGTATGAGAAGTTAGAACTGATTGAAGAGTTTTCTAATACTTTAGGTTTAGAGTTAAAAGATGATTTAAGAGTAGCTTTAGTGACAAGAGTTGTAAACCTAAGAGATGATTCTTTAGTTCAAGTATTAAAAAAACTAGGAAAAAATGAAGAAGAAATCATAGCCTTACAAGAAAAAGCCTATATATTTGTAAGAGACTTTTGGCAAGCAAAACATAAAAATACAATAGATTATATAAAACACAACAACCTTTTAACACCATTTTATCAAGCTATTTTTGAAGGTGTTTATAATGTTGGTTTAAAAATGTCTTTATGGCAAAGTGATTGGACACGTCATATCATAAATGGGGTAAATAAAGAGTTGTCTTCTATGTTTGAAGGTGATAATGAAAAAGTTATGGACTATTTAGAAAAAAACAACCTTTTAGATTTAGGACATGGAAATATCACTGCTGATAGATCTTACTCTGCTTTAGTTAAAGATAAGGAAAATTTTTACTCAAAAGCTTATATAGAAAGTTTTAAAACTCAAACAACAGCAGTTATTGATGCACTTGAAGAGTTTGAAAATAGTTTAATAGAAATTGAAGATGATATTTATAGTCAAAAATGGGATTATATCCTTTATATTCAAGCACTTATTAAAGCTTTTAGTGAAACACAAACTCATCTTTTAGTTGAAAGATGGGCAGATGTAGATAGAGCTTGGATGAAAGTAAAATCTCCTGTTCAAATAGGACACCCTCTTGAATATTATGAAGATCATTATAGAAAGGCAGTTGCTTTAGAGTGGGATATTAGACTTACAAATCCGGAATTTGCACAAAATGACCATAGAGTAAACAAAATCAAATCTGCTTTTGCAAAAATCTTTGATAAATTTGATGAAAATACAAAGTACAAGAAAATCTATGATTTTTCTCTAAAATCATTAGATAAAGTGCAATTATATATAGGAAGACCTGCCCTATTTTTTGGTGCAGAATTCAATGGACTTTTTTCAGCACAAGTTGTACCAAATGATGAAGTTGTAAGTAAAGAAGAAGGTAAAAAAATCTTTGCTTTTTCAGATGAGATTCTTCAAACAAGCCGAGCTAAACCATTTTTGTCTTTAAGTAAAGAGATTTTTGGTCAAGAGTTCTTAACTGAAGACAGAGAGTTTTTATTTAATGAAACTGCTTCTTGGCATCAAGTTTATGATATCACAACTATTGGACATGAGTTTGGACATATTTTATGGTGTGATGAAGAAACAGAAACAGTTATGAATAAAACAGGAAACTTCAAAAACATAGAGGAGTTCAAAGCTACTACTGGTGGTTTAGTATCATTTTTCTTAGATGAAAACTCTGATGAAAAAGAGTTAGAGAAACAAGTTTTAATAGATACAACAAAAAGAGCTGTAGGACTTATGGGATGGATGGAAGTTGATGAAGTACAACCATACTATTGCGAAGGACTTATTCACTTAAGTGGTCTTTTTGAAAGTGGTATTTTAGATTGGGATGAAACTAATCTTACAATCAATTTATCAAATGAGAAATATGAAACCCTAAAAGCATGGTATATTCAAACATACACCTCTTTGGCAAACCATTATTTAGATAAAAAAGATGCAACATCATTTTTAAATAAATATGCAAAAAAAGATGGAAAATATTTTATGCCAGTTGATTCAAAAATCTACTCTTTTGTAAAACACTATTTTAAAAGATATCAAGAGATTGGACAAGAGTTAGATACAACAGATAAAAAATCAAATTATATAAACTAAGAGTTTAACTCTTAGTTTAAACAGTATGAACTAACGCTCTTGGTTCTCCAAAATAGAATCCTTGTGAATAATCAACTCCTATTTCATATAAAAGATTAAAAATAGATTCATTTTCTACATATTCTGCAATAGTTAAAATATCTTGTTTTTTTGCAAAAGTTACGATAGTTTCAATAATATTTCTACTAAACTTATCTTTTTCAATATTCTTTATTAAAGAGCCATCTATTTTAAGAATATCTGGTTCAAAATCAAGTAGTCTTTCAAAGTTGGAATACCCTGAACCAAAATCATCAATTGCTATTTTTACACCTTTATTTTTAACTTTTCTAATAAAACGTCTTATACTTTTAAAATCTTTTACTCTTTCATCTTCAAGTAACTCAAATACTATTCTATCATTGTCATTTTCATATTGTTCAAGAAGTTTATAAACCTCTTCTCTTGTTTCTTTTTTTTCTATATCCAAAACAGAAAGATTAATTGATAATTTTGTATTTACATACGATAACATTTTAAATGAATTTTCTAAAACCCTTAATGTGATTTTATTATAATAATTTCCCGATTTAGTAACATGTAAAAATTCATAAGGTGATATGATATTTCCATCTTCATCAATCAATCTAACCAAAGATTCATACTTATCAATCTCTTTTGTTTGGTTATTTATAATTGGTTGAAAATATGATACTATTTTATAGTTATCTAAAGCAATTTTAACCATCTTGATTATTTCAAAATTCTTTTTAATATCTTTGTTCATTCTAAGTGAAGAATCATTTGAATAGTTTATTACACTATTTTTATTTAAAGCATCTTCCAAACCAGCTCTTGCATCATCATAAAGATTATATTTTCCACAGGCATAACTTAATATAATATTTAAATCATATTCTATTCCATCTATTTCAAGAATTGATTCTTTTACATTTTTTACAAACTCTTCTAAATAGTCATTTATATTGATATTTAGTTTTTCAATATTATTATAATCAGTTAAAATAGCAAATCTTCCATCACCTAAGGTATATACATTTTCATACATATAATTATCGGGCAAATAAGACAATAAATGGGATGCAAATGCTTTTTCAAGTTGGTCTATTTTTAATACATTATAAAACTTTTCTAATATATCAAACTCTTGAATTTGAATCAGAATTAAAAAAGATAATACATTTAGTTCAATCTGTTTTAATAAATGTTTTTTGTCATCTAAAACAACATCTATACTATTTCTAAATGCAATAAATTCTATAATATTTCCATTATAATCACATAATGGCTTTATAACAGAGTTACTATAATAAACTGCTCCATTTTTCGAAACATTTTTTAATATCCCATGCCAAGGTCTTTTTTTATCTTTTATTGTTTCCCATAAATTTTTGTATATGATTGAAGGGGTATCTTTATGTCTTAATATATTATGATTTTTTCCAATTAACTCTTCTCTTTCATAACCAGTAATTCTACAAAAATTATTGTTTACATAAGTTATTTTTCCATTAAAATCAGTTTTAGAAACGATTGTACTATTGTTTATCACATCAGAGAACTGTTCAATATAGTTTATATTATTTTTTAATTTTTTATTGTTTGTCTCTTTTTCAATAACTTTATTTATAACAGTATTAAATTGAATTAAATCAATAGGTTTTAAAATATAACCATCTGCACATAACTTTATAGATTGCAAAAAAGATTCTTGCTTTTCAAATTTTGAAAAAACTATAATAGATATATTTTCATTTATATTTCTAATCTTTTCAATTAGCTTAAATCCACTCATACAAGAAGCCTCAACATCTACCATAACTAAATCAATTCTATTTAAATTAATAGTATCTAAAACCTCTTCTTCACATGAGATTATTTTTATAATATGAAAATACTTTTTTAATAACTCTAATATCTCATTAGATATTTCTTTTTTATCATCTAAATATAACAGATTTAAATTACTTAGATGAAATGATCTTGATATAATACTTGAAAACATTTATAACCTTATTATTTATAATAAGAATTATAATTGTGACATAAACTATCTTAAGATATATTATTTTATTAAATAGTAAGAGTATAAATTATTTTTATTCTCTTAAATAATATTTAATAATCTAAATTATTTCTTTAAGTTTGTTTTTTGATTACTTAGATTATTATTTAATTACATAATTAAATAAGGTTATATATTATGAAGAATAATCCAAGTTTTCTAGAATTGCCTTTTATTTTTGATATACAAAAACTACAAAATGAATTGACCTTTGTAGAAGATGAAAACTGGATTGTTCATCCAAATAAAAATGCATATAATGGTTCATGGTTAGTAACATCTTTAACTTCGACAAATGCAGATTCTAAAAATATAGTAGCTATTGAAAATCAAGATTATTTTGAAACTCCATTACTTAAAAATAAGCCATATATAAAAAAGGTTATTAAAACTTTTAATACAAAAGTTGAAGCAGTACGTTTTATGAAACTTGATTCAAACTCTATGATAAAAGAACATTGTGATAAAGGTTCATCATTTGAAGAAGGATATGCAAGAATACATATCCCTATAACATCAAATGACAAAGTAAAATTTATTTTGAATGGTAATGAATATAAGATGAAACTTGGAAAATGTTACTACATAGATGCAAATAATCCCCATAGTGTAATTAACAATGGAGATAGTTCTAGAGTTCATTTATTGATTGATTGTCATATTAATAGTTGGTTTGAAAAGTTTTTTTTAAATAAAGGATTTAAAAAATCAGAATATAAATATATGAATAAAACTATAACAGATGATAATGTAAATGAGGTGATTGATTCTTTAACAAATATAGGAACACAAACTGCTATTGCATTAGCAAATAAATTAGAAAAGATAAAAAATCAAAATAACTTTTCTAAAAAGTATTAAAAATGTTAACAAACTATAGTATTAGCAAAGAACAAAAAAAAGAATATCTAGAAAAAGGATATACCTCAATAAAAAATGGAATCTCTCCAGAGTTATTAAATCGTTTACAAATTATGGCTGAGAAATTTGAGAAAAAAATAATTAAAGACTATAAAAATGGTATTCATACTCTCGATGCATGTATATCTAATGAAAAACTTATCCGTTATAATAATATAATTGGTGTAGAGAGTAAAATAGTGCTCGAATTATTATCCTCTCCTATTATCATAGCAATTTTTAGGGATATTTGTGGAAAAGGTGCTATTCCACTAGGAGTAGATTTATTATACAAACAACCATCAATAGATTCAGCTGTGCTTTGGCATCAAGATGCTCCCCACTCAAGAAACTATCCATATATTAATGTGGGAATATATCTTGATGATTCTAATGAAAATGATGGATGCTTACAATACGTACCAAAAACACAAAATAAAAAACAAGATATATATAAATTAACTCAACAATTTGGTTGGGATATTCCCAATAGTATTGAATTACCTGCAAAAGCTGGTGATATTAATATCCATGATATGATGATTTTACATGGTTCTAAACCAAAAAGAATACAAAATCCAAGACGTACAATATATCTAGAAATACGCCCTTATGATGCATTTGTAGAAGAAGGTATTAAATCAAAAGAATGGATTGAATCTCGAAAAAGATTAATGGGAATTATATTAAGACAAGCTAATCCTTTATTTTGGCCAGAAAGTTGGAAAAAAGATTATCCAAATAATCTTAAAATGGATGAAGAAGAGATAAGCAACATTTTAAAAAAGAGTGAACCAGCTATTGCAGCTAACTATGCTTTTCCTCCTGTAAAAAGAAAAGATTACCCTATTCCTGAAGATTATAAATCTAAAACATTGGATAAAAAAAATTTTAATATTACAAAAAAAATAAAGGTTAATAGTAAACTAGAAAAAAATAATGTGGATATAAGTTTTAAATTGGGTGAACTTGGTATATTTCATATAAAATCTTTTTGGCTAAGAATGATAGGCAAAGTTACAAGCAATCATTTTCTTAAACAACTCGATTATTTTGTATTAGATGGTCTAAATATAAATATAGCTAATGCCACAAAATATATACTTACAAATCAGCCTAGCTTTAAAGAATTTGAAAAATGGATACTTAAACAAAATCATAATCATATATCACCTAATACTATTAATAAAATAAATAATGCTGTCAATGATTATATTAAAAATGGATCAAAAGATTATCCTCTTAGAACTGTAATGGAAGAACCTATTTTTACAGTAAATGAAAAAAGGATAAATGAACTATGGAAATAAAAGACTTAAAAATGGCAAATAGAAAAAAAATAAACTTTGAGGATAAAACTACTAAAAAAATTGTAGATTTTATTTTATCTATAGGTATCCCTGTAAGTATTGAAAAAATTGAAGAAGATACTTTTCTTCCAGGAATTTTAATAAAAAATGGTGCTATATATATAGACAAAGAAAAATTAAAATATCCAGGAGATCTTTTACATGAAGCGGGACATCTAGCAACATTAACTCCTAAAAAAAGAGCCTGTGTTTACAATGATGTAAGTAAAAATTCTGGGGATGAACTCGTTACTTTAGCTTGGTCTTATGCCGCAGTTAATTATCTTAATATTGATCCTAAAGTGGTATTTCATGATGATGGATATAAAGGAAATGCAAAGTGGCTAGCAGAACACTATATTACCGGTGGAGAGATGGGTGTGCCTCTTTTAAATTGGATGGGGCTTAGTGTAGACAAAAATAGTGCAAATGATTTTGATAAAGTTTTCCCTAAGATGAAAAAATGGATAAGAGAATAAAACAATCCCATAAAAAAGATATAAAGGATATAAATGACTAAAAAAATTACCAGTAACTTAGAAGATATGGTTGATATAATATTGAACAAAGAGTTATCAAAAATAGCTTCAAAAGAGATTAGCCAAAGATTATTTATATTTTTTAATGAGTTTCTAAATTTAGAAAATATAACTGCTTTATATCCCCACAATCTTACTAAAAGTACTCATCTTGATGCAGGTATTGCAATCTCTCCAGCTGAAGCAGCAGCATGCATTATAGATTCAATAAGAACTATAAATTTTATGAAAGGTGTTTATAAAGCAATTTTAGATTTAAAAAATAGATTTGAGGGAGAAAAACTTCATTTACTATATGCGGGAACAGGTCCTTATGCGACACTTATAGTACCTTTGCTTCATCTTTTTGACCATAATGATCTCGAAATCTCATTTTTAGATATTCATCAAAGTTCCTTGAATTCTGTTAAAAATATTATAGAACAGTTGAGTTTAGAAAATTTTGTAAAAGAATATATTTGTGATGATGCTACAAGATATAAAACAACTGGAAAAATACATATTATTTTATCTGAAACCATGAAAGCATCTCTAGAAAGGGAACCTCAAGTAAATATTACTTTAAATCTTTTACCTCAATTATGTGAAGGGGGAGTATTCCTACCTCAAAATATAAAAGTATCTTTGCAAAATGAAAAGAGAGATACTTTATGTGATATTATAGCTATTGATACATCTAGTAATATATCTAAAAACAGTATATTAAAAACAAGAGAGTATAAGTTTTTACAAAAAACAGCTTCTGAATTATTTTTTGTAACTGAGCTTTTAATTTATGGTGAACATAGACTAAAAATTGATGATTCATATTTGACTGTACCTGAAAAGTTAGATATAAATACCAATATTTTAGAAGGTGATATCCTTGAATTCGAATATGATTTTGTTTATAATCCTAAAATAAAATACAAATTAAAATCTAATTTAGATAAAAGTTTAAGTATATCATCTGATAATAGAATTAGAGAGTTATTAAATCCATCTTCAATATCAATAGAAAAAACAGCAATTATACAAAGTTCCAATTTAGTTGTATCAAATATTTTATCCTTTTCGAAATCGTTGGAAAACTATGAAATTACAAAAAATGAATTGGCAACTTTATTTGATAATTTAAAAGGGATATTTGACTTTGCAAAAGTTCCTATGGAACTTAGGGATAGAAAGTTTCTAAATAAAACTGGTTATGCTATGAGTCCCAAAGATGCTATTACAACTATAAATGATGTTTTTAGAATAAGTGGATTTATAAGAGCTATAGATATGGCTGTTAAAGATCTAAAAGAATTCTTTAAAAATGAAACCCTACATATAGTTTATCCAGCATGTGGTCCATTAGCACCTTTACTTTTACCTTTATTAGTACACTATTCTTCAAACAATATCTATACCCCAAAAGATATTAAAATCACTTTTATAGATATCCAACAAGGTGCAATCATAGCTTTAGTTAACCTTTTAAAACTATTAAAACTAGATGATTATATCCATGATATAAAATGTATAGATGCTGTCGAGTATAAAAAAGATAGAGATATTCATCTAGTAGTTTTAGAAGCTATGCAACATGGATTTACAAAAGAGGGGCATTTGAGTATCTCCAAACATTTTAGTGACTTACTTCATAAAGATGGGATATTTCTACCCCAAAATGTAAAGATAACAGCATTTTTAACGCAAGGAGAGGAGGAGTTTAATACACAGTTTAAGGATGAAATATTTTCTTCATCTTTTACTACAAGTAAAAGTTCTTTAGAAAAAAGAATAGTGCTAGGAGATATTTTAAATGTAAATCTCAATACTCTAAAAAATATGGAGATTTTAGATTTAGATACCAATACAAAACTTATTAAATGTGCAACTTTTACTATACCTTTTTTTGAAGAGAATCATGATAAACATATTATTTTATTTGGTACAAATATTCATATCTATAAAGATGAATATATAAATGAATATGATTCTGGTATAACCCATCCTTTACCAAACCTAGATATTTGCATAAATTTTATCCCTTCAAGTGACAAAAGGGAAACAGACCTTTATATAAAGAGTGGAGATAGTATCAGTTTTTATTATAAACTAGTAGGCTTACCAGGTTTTTTGGTAACAAAGGAATATTCAGATGCATAAAAAAATTGTATTATTTATTAGTTCCTTAAATGCTTTTGGATTATTAAACCACTTAATAACTAAAAATTTATTGTCTTGTGTAGTAGTGGCAAATAAAAATGATGTGGATACTCATAATCTTATACAAGTATTGCGTCAATATAAAATACCATATTTTATAGATCAACAAGATGATGCTAAAAATATAGAGACTTTAAAAAAAGTTGATGGAAGTTTAGCTTTATCCTTTGGGTTCTCAACTAAAATTTCAAAAACTATTATAGAGTTTTTTAAAGAAGATATTTTTAATATTCATGCTTCACCTTTACCAAGTTATAGAGGAAGAAATCCACTATTTTGGCAACTTAAAAATGGTGAAAAAAGATCAGCTTTAACTATACATAAAATAACAGAGAATTTTGATAAAGGAGATATAGTTTTAACTAAAGAGTTTGATATAGATGCCCAAGATACTTTTGGTATTTTAAATGGATTTATAAGTCAATTGGTAATAAGTCTAACTGATGAATTTTTAGCACTATTGGAAACAACTTTTTCTCTTACTCCACAAATAGGAGAAAAAAATCTTGCTAAGGAGGTGGTTCAAAAAGATATCATAATAGACTGGGATAGGATGAGTACTTTGGAAATTTATAATCTAACAAGAGCTTGTAATCCTATTTTTGAAGGTGCAAAAACTGTGTGGAAAAATGCTATGTTAAGTATTTATGAAACAACAATTATGAATATGGATAATTTAGGTTTAGAACCCGGTTCTATTGTATATATAGGATCGCCTGAGGGTTTAATCGTAACAACAATTGATGGTACTATAAGAATTGATTTAATCTCTGTACCAGATGGTATTTTTAGCGGTTTACGTTTTTCAAAACGTTTTAATATAGATGTTGGAGAAAAATTCTCTACAATAAAATTATAAGGATATAAAATGGAAGGGTATATAGCGAATATACAGCTATTTGCTGCTACTTGGGCACCAAGAACTTGGTCATTATGTGAAGGTCAGCTACTTGCAATAGCCCAAAATACAGCATTGTTTTCAATAATTGGAACCGAATATGGTGGTGATGGAAGAACAACTTTTGCCCTACCAGACTTAAGAGGTCGTGCAGCTATAGGTACAGGAATGGGACCAGGATTAAGTGCTAGAGTAATAGGACAAAGAGCAGGTTCAGAAACTGTAACTTTAACTCTTGCTGAAATACCTATTCATGCTCATCAGATCAATAGTAATACTCCATTATCTGCCGGAATACATGTAACTTCTGGAGATGGAGATACAAATGATCCAGATGAAGCAAATTCTATATCAAGTTCAGTGGCATTTAACCCTGCCCTTTCTACTGGGGTAGGAGCACCTTATTCTTCTTTAGTTTCAATTGCTGGAGGTATACCTTCATCAACTATGAATAATGGAGGTAGTCAGTCACATAATAATATGCAGCCTTATTTAGCAATTCCGTATATTATATGTTTACAGGGAATATTTCCATCAAGAAATTAAAAAATAAATTATAAGGATATAAAATGGAAGGAACATTAGCAAGTATACAACTGTTTGGAGGAAACTTTGCTCCTAGAACTTGGGCATTTTGTCAAGGACAACTAGAATCAATAGCTCAAAATCAAGCCCTATTTTCACTAGTTGGAACTATATATGGAGGCGATGGAAGAACAACTTTTGGACTGCCAGATTTAAGAGGACGTACAGCTATAAGTCCAGGAATGGGACCAGGGTTATCTGATAGAATTCAAGGACAAAGATCGGGTACAGAAACTGTAACTTTAAATATTATTGAAATGCCTTCTCATAACCACGCAATTACAAGCAATGGCACAATATCTGCAGGAATACATGTAACTTCAGGAGATGGAGATACAAATAATCCAAATGAGGCAAACTCTATATCAAGTTCAGTGACATTTAACCCTGCACTTTCTACTGGAGTAGGAGCACCCTATACTTCTTTAGTTTCAATTGCTGGAGGTATACCTTCATCAACTATAAATAATGGAGGTAGTCAGCCACATAATAATATGCAGCCTTATTTAGCAATTCCGTATATTATATGTTTACAGGGATTGTATCCTGCAAGGAACTGAAAAGACAGTGTATTTATTACACTGTCTTTTTAGATAATATTTTAGCTATGTTCTAGTATAACTTTAGATCATATTTAAGATATTTAATAATATTTTAAAGAAGTTATTTAAACAAATTTTTTATAAAAAAATTTATAGTTTAATAGAAAAAACAAAGAAAGGTTTAATATGCTAAGTTCAAAAAAAACTAAACATTCGATTATAATATTATATATTATATTCTTTTGTGTATTAGTGGATAGTCTTTTTGCTGGACCCACTACAGGAACAATAAATTTTAATAGTGAAACTTATGTAACAACAAGTGGGACTTCCCCTTTTGATAGTGGAACTATTGGTACAACAGGCTTAAAAGTGATTGCTCAAACTAGTTCAGGAGATAGTATACAAATTAAACTAAGTACTGGACCTGAAAGTTTAGGTCTTTGGGTTACAGATATGAATAATGTACAAGCAGGTGGAGATCTATCTAATGTTTCTGTACGTGCTTCAGATTATACTGAAGCTTCTGATACAGATGGATTTGCACTAACACAGTTTGGATTTTACATGGCAAGTGCTTCTGGAATAACAATTACTGTAACTCCTTATAATAATGGAGTAGCTGGTACATCGTATACTTCTCCTACTATAGCAAATTCAACTTATACTGTAGTTGATGTTCCCGATGTAAATTTTCAATCTATTGATAGGTTTGATATAGTAGTAGCCAGTGGAACACCTTCAAACGCAATGATTTTAGATGAACTCGTAATTAGCTCTTTTGTGAATAGTAATGATACCACATCAACGCTAACAGTAGGAGATGGAATAGATGAGAGCAGTAGTATAAATGTCCCAACAACAGCTACAATAAGTGCAAATGCAGTAGGAGTATTTGATTTTGCAATAACAGATACAGGAAGTGGTGATGGGTTAGATACAACAGTAACCTCTTTAGATATACATGTAAGTGGAACAAATAACTCAAAACTAACTTACATTCTAACAAATGCATCGAGTGGAACAAATCAAGGAAGTGATTTAAGTGGTTCAATAGTTGGAACATATAATGCAGGAAAAGTAACTTTCAATTTAAGCTCAAATAATATAGTTGTAGGTGATGGAACAACTGAAACTTATGTAATAAAAGCATACTATAATGATAATACTTCTATTACAGATAATGCAGCTGTAACTATAACTATAGATGGAGATACAGATTTAACTGTAAATGGTAGTGGCTCAACTATGGGAACTACAAGTATAGTTACAAATAATGGTAATGCTACTTTAAGTGTAACAGCCACAAAATTAGTCTTTACAACTCAACCAGCAGGAAGTACAAGTGGAAGTGCTTTAACAACTCAACCTGTTGTAAAAGCAGTAGATGCTTTTGAAAATGTAGATACTGATTATACTTCAACAATAACTTTGACTGAAGCAAGTGCTGGAAGTTTAAGTGGTGATGTAGATATTACAGCAGTTTCAGGTGTATCTACCTTTACAGATGTAGTATATACAGCAAGTGCAGATCAGGAAAGTTTTACGCTAACAGCAAGTGATAGCTCAATCACAGATGCAACAGCAAACTCTGTAACAAGTGATGTAGTAGCCACAAAACTAATTTTTTCAACCCAACCAGCACCAACAAGTATTCAAACAGGAGTAAATACAAGCTTTACAACTGTTCCCGTAGTAAGTGCAGTAGATACAAATAATACAGTTGATACAGGATATACCACTAATATATTACTATCAGTTACAGATCCAAATGATGGGATAATTGATGGAACAGTTAATAGCCTTAGTGTAACAACAGGAGACCAAGATGGTGATGGAACTACAGTTACTTTAAGTACAGCATCAACTGGTGCAACATTTAGTAGTGGAGTAGCAACTTTTACAGGATTAGCACTACAATACACAGATAGTGGAATCTCTAATACGATAGCTTTAAAAGCAACATCTGGTGCTTTAGCTGAAGTTAATAGTAGTAATATCACATCAAATGATACCACACCTCCAACAGTAAGTAGTGTAAGTGTACCAGCAAATGGGACATATAAAGCAACACAAAATTTAGATTTTACAGTAAATACAAATGAGAATGTAACTGTTAATACAACAGGGGGAACACCAAGATTAACCCTAACAATAGGAACAACAACTAAATACGCAACATATGTTTCAGGGAGTGGAACTCAAGCATTAGTATTTAGATATACAGTTGAAACAAATTTAAGTGATACAAATGGTATAGCATTAGGTGGAACTATAGATTTAAATAGTGGAACATTAAAAGATAGTGCAGGGAATAATTTAGTAACAACACTAAATAGTGTAGGTTCTTTAACTTCAGTTTTAGTAGATTCAATAGTACCAACCCTAAGTGAGATAACAGCAGTAACAACACCAAGCAATGATTCAACACCAAATTATACCTTTAGTACAAGTGAAGCAGGAACATTAGCGGTAGGGGGAAGTTGTGGAAGTGCTAGTGAAGGAGCAGTTACAAGTGGTAATCAAACAATTGCCCTAACACAAACAGATAATAGCTCAGCTTTATCTGATGGAACATATAGTGATTGTACTATAACTGTAACAGATGCAGCAGGAAATGCAAGTTCAGCTTTAAGTATTACAAGCTTTACAGTAGATACAGCAGTCCCAACAACAACATTTAACCCAATTAATGCTTCAAATACTCACCCAATAAATAGTGCAATGACAATCACATTTAATGAAGCAATAAGAAATACAGATGATAGTGTAATAACAGATACAAATGTAGATAGCCTAATCACATTAAAAGATACAAACTCAAGTGGAACAGATGTACCATTTGATGCAACAATAAGTGTAGATAAAAAAGTTATAACAATAACACCAACATCTAACCTAATAGAAGCACAAGTTTATTACCTAGCATATAGTGATGTAGAAGATAATGCAGAAAATACAAGAACAGGAGAGAATATAAGCTTCACAGCAGCACCAGATACCCAAGCTCCAACAGTATCAAGCCTTTCTCCCCTAGATAATGCAACAAATGTAGCCTTAGATGCAAACCTAGTTATAACTTTTAGTGAAAATATCCAAAAAGGAACAGGAAATATTGAATTAAGATTAAATAGTGATGATAGCTTAGTTGAAAGCTTTGATGTAGCAACTAGCTCTAAGATTCAGATTTCAAATAATATCTTAACTATAAATCCTACAAGTAATTTAAATATAAATATTATATATTATGTAATAGTTCCTAATACAGCAATCAAAGATGTGGCAACTACACCAAATAGCTTTGCAGGTATTTTAAATAAAGGGGATTGGAATTTTACAACAGTAGATAACGCAGCACCAACAGTTACAGGAACCTCAGGACAAACAATAAATGATAATAGTAGCATCCTTCCATTTAGTAGTGTAGTGTTAGATGATGCTAATGGTGATAATATCTCTGTAACATTAAGCTTAGATGATAATACTAAAGGAAGTTTATCTGCAACAAGTATTGCAAGTGATACAATAGCAAATGTACAAGCAGCTCTAAGAGCAATTAGATTTACACCTGCTAGAAATAAACTAAGTGTTGGAACTAGTGAAACTACAATAATTACTCTAAGTGTTAGTGATGGTGTTCTAACTACAAATGATTCAAATACATCTATAGTATCTAACTCTATAAATGATGCTCCAAGTAATATTGTACCAAGTAGTAGTTCTATTAAGTTTGATAGTGGATTAAATTCTGTCGTAGGCTCTTTAAATAGTAGTGATCCAGATGTAAATAGTAGCTTTATTTACTCTTTGGTTCAAAAAGGAAGCTCTGTAAATGGCTTGTGTACAAATGATAGTGATAATAATCTATTTAGTATAAGTGGTTCAAACTTAATAGTGTTAAATCCATTAAATATGAATGGTACTTATAATATATGTGTTCAAACAAATGATGGTATAACAACATATGAAAAAACTCTGCCTATTACTATAATAGGAAATAGTACTCCTGTTATTACAAATATAAGATTGTTAAATCAAAGCTCTGTTGCACAAGATGAAGGGTTTAATATAATTGCTTATAAAAACTTTGGAACAATAAATATAGAAGTTGTAGCAAGTGATGTAGATAATCATAACTTAACTTATAATGTAACTATAGATAATGAAAATTTATTTGGATCAAATACTTTAAAAGATGGAATACTAACATTAACTTCAAAAGTAGATATTAGTGGTAATACAAATATAACATTAAGTGTAAATGATGGATATGATACAGTGTCTAGAACTTTTAAAGTAACTATTCTTTCATTTGAAGATAATGATGATGTTGAAAAAACTGGTGATGTAACTATAGAAGTAGATAATGAAGGAAGTGAAGTTACAACAGTAACAGTAGCACAAGATAACCTAAGTGTTCAAACAAAAACAAAAACAGATGGAACAACACAACACCTAGTAGAAATAAATGGTGTACAAACAAAAGCAACATCTACAATAATAGGTTCAAATGTTGAATTGACTGAAAATGGAGTACAAACAACATATACAGATACAAATGTAGATGTTAAAATAGAAGCTTCAGTATTAGGTGAATCAATAAATACTCTAACAACAAATGGACAAACAACAAGTGTTACTTCAAATGTAATAGGAGCACAAACAACACTTCAAAAAGATGATGAAGGAAATGTAGAGATTGTAATATTAATATCAAATATGCAAATTACAATAAAAGCAGATGGTTCAGTAGCATACTCAATACAAAATGATACAGGTTCTACAAATGTTCATTCTAATATTCCTGGAGCAAAAACAAATATCACACCAAATGGTAATATAGAAACAAGTGTAGGGAATAAAACAGATGGTTCTTCAACAATAAAAGCTAAATCTTCAACAACTCCACAAGGAACAACAGTAACTAAGTTTATCTCTGTAGATGCAAATGGAAATGAGACAGAGTTAGACTCAACATTAGCAGATGACTCATCATTTGCAAATGGGAGTAATATAGAGATATTTGAACAAAATGGAGTTATTTATATAAAAGTAACAGCACCATTAGAAAATAACTTAAAGGTTAAATAAGATGAATAAAAGATTATATAAATATTTATTAATACCTACTCTTGCACTAGTTTTTAGTGCATGCGGTGGAGGTGGAGGTAGTTCTTCTACTAATCCAGATAACCCAGACAATCCTGATAATCCAGATACTCCAACTTTAACTCAGATAGTAAGTTGTAGTTCATCAACAAATATAGCTGATTATACAAGTTTAAGTAGTGAAGATACAATAGTTAAAGATACTGCTGATACTGTTGTTACCATTTATCATGACAGTGATGGAAACAAGCTTGTTTGTGTTGAGTCTGGTTCTGCTTCGGTGCAACCTAGTTTATAATTTTATTTAGTCAGAGTCTTTTTCTCTGGCTAATTTTTTTGTTATTCTGATATCTTTTTTACTAAAAACTCTCTAATATATCCTCTGCTATTAGCTAATTTACACCAACCATATTGACATTTTTCAATTTCTAATATTTCACCTCTATAGATTTTTTCTAAAACTTTTGCTTGAGTAATTGGTCTTGAGTAAACTGCTATAAAATCAAAGGCAACTCTTGCTTTTTTTGTATTTTTTGAGATTATAATTTTTTTATCTTCTTTTTTAACTTTCTCTTTTGGTTTTTCCTCTTTTATCTCTTCAATCTCTTTATTTAATTCATCTACTTTTTCTATACTAGTTTTAATTTTTACCATCTCTTTTTTTAAAAAATCAATCTCTCTTTTTAGTTGAAGTATTTGTTTATTTGAAATATTTTCATCTGTTTTTTGCTCATTGGAATCATCTACTAAAACTCTTTTATTTTTATATATTTCATTCATAATTAATTCAATTTTTTCATTGATTTTATTTATCTCATCTTCATTTAGTTTTGATTTATCTTTTGTAACCTCTACATCTTTTAGTAAAGATTGAAAACCAACTTTAAATAAAAAAAGTTCCAACTCAGATGTTTTTACAACATTTTCATTTGCAAAACCAAATATACAACTAATTAAAATAGAGCCTATCAATTTTTTCATTTTATATTTACCTTTCCATTCATTTTTAACATTGAATAAATTACTTCTTCTTTACCTTTTTGTTTAATTATAAAAACGATTCTATTATCTTCTTCTCTTTTTAAGACAACAAATTTTTCAATATCATCCAATAATTTATATATATAACTATTTTTGAAAAACTCAATTGAGCTTTTTTCCTTTTGAAACTCCTCTTTACTCTCTATTCTAATCAAACTTCCAGTTGAAGAGATCATATAAGTTACGTACTCATAATATATATCAAAATAACTATTGTTGGTTTTGAATATAAATATTGAATTTTTTTCTTTATCATCTTTTATTGAAAAATCCCCTTGAACATCTTTATTCCCTAAAGGTTTAAGCTCAGCTATATCTTCTAAGAAAATCTTATATAAAGATGTTTGGTATTGATTTTTTGAAATATGTTTTTCAAAAATATTATTACCTAATCTTGTATCATCCAAAGCTTTATACATAAAAACAAAAATTATCAAAAATATCGTAATAGAGATAACAACTTCCAATAAAGTAAACGATTTTTTCAAAATGACAACTCAAATCTATAAATATTTTTAATGATTTTATTTTCTATACTATATGAAGTTTCAAACTCTTGTATTCTTATATTATAAATATCAGTTTTAATCACATTTAAATCTAATATCTCATCTTTTACTTTTATTTTAATCTCTTTTAGTTTTCTTCTTAAATCATCATCTTTTATATTAAAATATCTATCTAAATATATATTTTCATTTCTTTTTGAATACCCTTTTGTATCATATACCATTGATAAATATTGTTTGTCTTTGATTTTTTCATCTGTTTTTTCTAATATAAAAATATTGTTGCTTCTTATTTGAAATAAACTCAATAATACTACAGATAATAATGCAACTGCAATAATTACTTCAATTAGAGTAAATGATTTTTTCATTAGTTATTTTATACCTATTCTAACAGCTTCGTCTACAGAAGTATCTCCATTTATTAACATCATTCTTAACTGTTCTTGCAAAGGTATCATTTTATTTTCTATAGAGAGTTTTAATAATGAATTATCATCAACCTCCCCTTTTAGATACTCTTTGATTTCATCATTTACAACAAATAGTTCACCTAAAGCAACCCTTCCACTATATCCAGTAAAATTACAAGCTTTGCACCCTACACTTTTATATATAACATTGCTATCACTTAAATTGAAAAGTTCATGGGATGCATGAGAATGATCTTCCTCTTTACAATGTGTACAAAGTTTTCTAACAAGTCTTTGAGCAAGTACAGCTAAAAGAGCAGATGAGATTAAAAACTTTTCAACACCCATATCAATTAGTCTTGTAATAGCGGCTGTTGCTCTATTTGTATGTAAAGTTGAAAAAAGTAAGTGTCCAGTTAGAGCTGCTTGAACTGCAATAGAAGCTGTCTCACTATCTCTAATCTCCCCTAACATAACAATATCAGGGTCTTGTCTTAAAATTGAACGTAAACCAGAAGCAAAAGTTAGACCAACTTTATTGTTTACTTGGATTTGTGAAAATTCATTTGATTTATACTCTACTGGGTCTTCAATTGTGATTATATTTTTCTCTTCACTAACTACTTGATGTAACAATGAGTGTAAAGTAGTTGATTTACCACTTCCTGTTGGTCCTGTTACTAAAACCATTCCATATGAGTTTTGTACTACTTTTTCTAACTCTTTTGTAATATACTCTGGAAACCCTAGTTGACTAACACTTAATAAATCATCACTTTGCATCAAAATCCTCATTACAACTCTTTCACCATAAAAAGTTGGTAATACTGAAACCCTAATATCCAAAGTTTTACCTGAAATTTTTATCTGTGTTCTACCATCTTGAGGAATTCTTTTTTCACTGATATCTAGATTTGAAATAACTTTTATCCTTGATATAACCAAAGACATAATATTTTTATCAAGTTCTATATGTCTTTGTAATACCCCATCAACTCTATATCTTACTTCAGATTTATACTCATGCATCTCAATATGAATATCTGATGCTTTTTTCTTGATTGCTTGATAAAACAAAGAGTTAACAAATTTGATAATTGGTGCAGATTCTTCAGAGGTTAAGATATCACTTCCAACTTTTAAAAATTCACTAACTGAAAAATCTTCATCATCTAAAGTTGCATCCTCTTGTTCTTGTTGGATGGCACTCATCTCTTTGTCAGTTTTTATCTCTAAAAATCTATTGTAAAGCTTCTCATATGAGATTTCATCTAAAAATACTATTTCATAATCATAATCACATTTAGATAGATAATCAAAAGAGATACTAATATGTTCATTTGATAAAGCTATAACAATTTTTTCATCAATAATAGTAAATAAGATATAATTTTTTAATGCAATATCATAACCCTCTATTTGCTCATATGGCACTAATGTAGTATCATGTATCTCTTTAATATTCATCTTACATACCCATTAATATTTTTTTATGTTTTTGTTGTATTGTCAAATCTTGTTCTTCTTGTTTAACTTTTTGTTCATTATTCAATTGTTGATCTAAATCATCTAATTGTTTTTGATACTCTAAATTTTGAACTTTTTGTTTAATTTGTTTCTCTTTTAATCTAATCAACGATTTTTTCAAATACCCATCTTCTAAAATCTTTAATTCTGCTAATTGATTTCTTACATATGTTAAATCTTTTGATTTAGGGATTATATATGGAGTTACTATAACAACTAAACTTTTTTTAGACTTATTGCTTTTATCATCCGTAAAGATTTTTCCAACTAAAGGGATATCTCCTAATAATGGAACTTTACTTACAGTTGATTCATCTTTATCCTGAATAAGCCCACCTAAAATAACACTTTCTCCATTATTAACTATTGCAGTTGTTTTTATCTCTTTTTTTGAGGTATCTGCATTTCCACTAATTGTTGCAGTTGTTTTAACATCTTCTAAAATTGTATTAATTTCCAATGTTACTTTGTTGTCATTTGAGATTCTTGGTTTTACTTTTAATGTTAAACCTACATCTTCTCTTTGATAGTTTTCATTTGTATTTCCACCATCAGTAGTTGTACTTGAAGTTTTTATTGAGATTGTTTCACCCACATAAATAGAACTCTCTTTGTTATTTATAGCTAAAATTGATGGTTCTGAAACTATATCTAAAGCTCCATCTTCTTTTAGCAATGAAATAGAAGCACCCAATGCTAAACCAGAAGTTAAATCTGGTATTTGTAAACCTATTTGGCTTACATCAAAAGCTAAAGCACTACCACCATTTAATGAAGAGGCAAATGTAGCTAGTCCATCACTTCCTGTACGACCTCCAAAAATACCATATTTTACACCTAATTCATCTACTAAACTATCATTTAACTCAATAATTCTAGCTTGAACATAAACTTGAGCTTTATCTTTATCAAGCTGTTCTAATAACACTTTTATATACTCAACTTCATCAGATGGTCCCATAATAACTATAGAGTTAGTTTCTTCATCTACAGAAGATAAAGGTTTATCATTTTCATCAATATATTTTTTCTTTCCAATTATACCTTCAATGATTTTTATCACATTTTTAGCTTCAATATTTTTAAGAGGATAAACTTCAACTACTCTTTTTCTTAAAGAATCATTTGAATCAATTTTCTCTATATATTTTTTTAGATAATCTGTATTTTCATCATTTCCAATTATTACTAATGAGTTATTATCTTTATTTGCTATAACAGTAACTTTTTCTGTTTCAATTTTTTGATCAAATACTGCTTTTGCCACTTCATCTAAATTCTTTTTTGCATCAAGTGATGATATATTTTTAAGTTCAATTGTTACCATAGATTTTTTAGCTCCAACTGTCATAATATTTACTACACGTTTTACAGTTTTTATATTATCTTGGAAATCAGTTAATACTATAGTATTTGCTTCTTTATTTGTAACAAGTTTTGCATTTTTTGAGATAAGATGTCTAATTTTTGATGCTATATAATCAACATTTGCATTATTTACCTTGAAGATTTTAGTAACCATTTGGTTGTAGTTATTTTCTAATTTTGTAGAAACTACTGGTACATTACTTTTTGCACTTTCACTCAATTTTACAATTCTTAATATATTATCATTGTTTACTAAGGTATAGCCTTTTTCCTCTAGTACATATATCAATATTTTTACAAGGTCATCTCTGTTAACTGGTTTATTTGAGATAAAATCAACATTACCTTTTATATCATCTGTTAATAAAATATTTTTATCTATGATTTTAGAGGTTATCTTAACTAAATCTATTATCTTCAAATCTTTGAAGTTTATATTGATTTTTTCACTTGCATACGAAGTAATACCTAATAAAAATATAAATATAAAAACTTTAATTAATTTCATAATTCAACTCCACTATTTCATTATTTCTTAATATATCAATTCTCAAAAAATCTATATTGTTTATTTCATTATAGATTTTAAACGCATCGGTATAGGATTTAATCTCTTTTCCATTAATAGCTTTTATTACATCCCCTTTTTGCAATCCTAATTTTGAAAAAACAGAATCTTTATTTACATTGTCTATTTTAAATCCTTCTATTTGATTTTCTTTTTTTTGTTCACTTATTGATATATTATTCCAAACTTTATTTATATCTTTTACATAAGTATTTAAATAATTACGTTGAACTTTTATATTTCCATCTTCAACTGTAATTTTTTCATCTACTGCACTATTTTCAACTTGATAATTAATATCTTTTTTAATTGCAATTTCCAACTTATATTCTTTTGAGTCTTTTCTAAAAAGTACATAATCTTTATAAAGTTT
Source organism: Arcobacter sp. (assembly GCA_003252105.1). Taxonomy (GTDB): domain Bacteria; phylum Campylobacterota; class Campylobacteria; order Campylobacterales; family Arcobacteraceae; genus Halarcobacter. The sequence continues at coordinate 20,760 of QKDL01000089.1, read as the reverse complement.
AATTAATGTATAGCCATTTAGTTCTTCAAACTGCTGTAAAATCACACTATTATTTGAGCCTTTTTGTTCAACTATAATCCAACCTTTATTGTCCAAAGTTGAATAAACAGCTTTTAACTCATATCTTTCTAGTGTTTCAATATCATCTTTTTTTGTATTACTTGTATAAGTAGGTTCATTACCTAGTGTAGAATAAAATCCACTATATTTTTTATATCCAATATCCATAGTATTTGTATCTTGAAACTCTATTGAGCTTTTTGGAAGATACAAAGATATTATTGAACTAATCACATATGCTGATAAAACAACATAAGCATAGGGAACTATTTTATTTAAAATACTAAAGTTTTTGTTCATATTTATACTTCCCATTTTCTAATTTAAACTGCGATAAAAGGTTTCTATACTTGCTTTTCATTAAGCTTGATGCTTCAAGTTCACCTTTTAAAACATTTGAAACAACATCTATATTTCCTGAAAAAGTTCCAAATTCACCCTTTGCATTTATTTGAATATATTTAAAATCAGTTATATTATAATTTAAAGTGATTTTATCAATCTTATTAGGTAAAAACTGTTCAAATGATTTTGATATTAGTATCTGTTTTGCTTCAATTTCTGAAAAAAAGATAAAAGAAGTAATATTTATATCTTTTACATTTGCAGTAAGTATGTTTTGAAAATAAATATTTGCCCCTTTTATTTCAAAAGAGAAAAATTTACTATTTCTAATCTCATCTGATACTATAATATCCTTTGTTTGAAGTTTCTCTTCAAGCAAATTAAACATTTGATTTTTTGGAAAAAATAGTATTAAACTTACAATAAAAAGTAGAAAAAATATTAATGATTTAAATAAAAATTTCATATTTTATATACCCACTTCCAAAGATATAAAATCTTTTTCAATTTGCAATTTATTTATCATAAATTTTTCATTAAGTATTCTAGTTAAAAATGTTTGTAGAATCTTTTGATTTTTTGATTCAATTTTTATTTTAATTAGATTAGAATTTACAACTTTTAGAACTTTTTCATTTTGAAAACTACTATTTTTCAAAATCATATCTATTCTTTTTTCAACAGATTTTTTGTCAAACCAGCTACTTTTATATTCATTATAAGTTTGTGCTTTTGCACCTAAACTATTTTTTTCTTTGTAAAGTGAATTGTATTCACCTTCAATATTAAAAAGCATACTAAAAGAAACAAATAAAATTACAGCAACAAGTGCTAATACATATATAGGATTTAATCTATTCATAATTTTACCCCCACTCTTAATACAAGAGATTCAGATAAAATTTTTACATTTTTAAACTCTTTTTTCAAAAAACTTTCCACTTCATTTTTGTTGACTGATAAATATTCTAAAGTTAAATCATCTTTGTCTAAACTAATCGATTTTAGATTTAATTTATCGTTTGACAAAATAAATGATATTGCATCTCTTTTTCTTTTTTCAAATCTAACATTTTTTTCATATTTATTTAAAATTGAATTCATTTGAATCATTGAAGTTGGTAATTGTTTTACTTTTTTTATTTTTTCAACTTCACTTCCTAAATTTTTAATTTCACTACTATAATCAAAATATCTTATAAAATTTACAAGAATTAAAATAGAGAATATAATATAAAGAGGATAATGCCATTTCCCAGCTAATACATCATTATAAAGTTTGATTTGCATCTTCATAGAAGTTAGTTTTATATTGTTTAAAACTCTACTCAAATCAATAGATTCTTGAGCAATATTATCAGGAATTTTTACTAAAATTTTATCTGTAGTATATATAAAGAAACAATCATCTACCCTAAAACTTTTAAACTCTTCACACTCATTTTGTGCAAAATAAAGATTTAATATATTTGATAAGTTTAAACCTGAACTTTTTAAAGCATCATAAATTTTTTTATTGTTAAATGCAAAGCATAAAAACTGATTCTCTTTTAGTTTTTTTACTTGATAAGTTAAAGAAACTTTTTCATTTACTATATCTTCAAAAAGTGTTGGTAATACATGTCTAGCCTGTGCTTCTGTTTTTACAGGAATATCAAATATTCTTACCCAATAAAACTCAGGAGAAACAATCACATCAACTTTTGAATCAATTGTATTATTAATCTTTGTTTTTGTTGTTAAAAATATCTTTTTTATATCTTTTTTAGTTGAAACTAATGTCAAAATATTTAACCTCTCCTTTGGTATCTAATACATAACTTGCTTTTGCTTTTGCTTCATAATAAGTAGCTTCTATATCTAATTCATACAACTCTTCTAAAACTAAAAAGCCAAGTTGATTTTCTATTCTTTTTATTTGATAATTGTTTGTTTTAATAATAAAGTTATTTATTATATCAAGTAGTTGCTTATTATTATTTATTTTATCAACAACTTTTTGATGATAAATATCTACAAAATAATCATAATCATAAACTCCATTTTCATTAAATAAATCTCGTAATGCTTTGTTTTCTTTACCTTTTGGTGTATTTACATCTACTTTGTCATAATCTTTTATATTAAAAGTGATATTCAACTCTTTTTGGCTTAGAGGTATTTTCCCAGAAATACTACCTTCTTCTTCTAAAATATCTTTAATCTTATTAGTATGTTTTGATAAAAGATTTGAAAATTGTTCCTGAGTATTTTTAATACTTATTAGAACCTGATTAATATTTGATTGATATTCACTTTGTTGGATATATTTATCTGTATCATCTAAATTTTTTATAATCAATATTGAAAAAGCAACAATAAAAAATAGTGTAATAAATAAAACAATCCCTTTTTTATGCAAAACTCATCCTAAATTCATAGAAAAAATTGGTAATAGCATTGCAATTACAATAAATCCTATGATTACTCCAACAACCAACATAAATACTGGCTCAAGTAAAGATAATAATAGATTTGTTTTATCTCTATTTGATTCATTATAAAGTTTTGCTAAGTTGTTTAATATCTCACTTAATCTACTTGTATCTTCACCAATAGCTATAGAGTGAATAAATGATTCATCTATTTTATATATTTTATTTTGCATCAACAATGAAGATAGTTTTTTACCCTCTACTACACTTTGTGAAGCTTCCACAAATACTTTTTTAATTACTGAGTTTTTTAAAATATTTGCACTTAAATTGATTGCTTGAACTATAGGAACACCTGATTTTATTAATATTGAATTCATATATGAAAATCTAGCTAACTCACTTGATTCTATTAGTTTTGAGAAGAAAGGAAGTTTCAATAAAAATTTATCAAAAGCATATTTAAATTTTTCACTTTTTCTTAAAGAATAAACAAATATAAAAATTGTAAAAACTATCCCTACTAATAATAGTTGATAATTATGAGAAAAAAAATCTCCCAAAGCTATTACTATTTTTGTACTTGTTGGAAGTTCTTGGTCAATTTGGGTAAAAATAGAAGTGATTTTAGGAACAATAAAACTAAGCATAAAACCAACCATAAAAACTGATACAGTTAAGATAAACAATGGATATGCCATAGCAGAACTTACTTGTTTTTTGATTCTATCTTGCTCTTTTAGAAAAATTGATAATTCCATTAGAACTGATTCTAATAAACCTCCATTTTCACTAACTTTAATAGATTGTTTATAAAAATTTGGAAGTTTTAAAACCTTTTGAGATTCTAGTGCATCGTAAAATCTTTTTCCTTCATCCAAATAAGTTTTTACTGTTTCAAAAAATGTAAATAAAGTTTTATTATTTTTGTATCTTTGTTTTAATAGATTCATAGAACCTATTAAGGTAATTCCAGAGTTTAAATATATACTTAAATCCCTGCTTAAATATGAAAGGGTAGATAGATCTAAACTTCGACTTCTTTTAAAATTTATTTTTCCAAAATCTATAGAATCCTCTTTTATAGATGTATATAAAATACCTTTAGATTTTAGTTTTAATTTTACCTCATCCAAATTTGAAGCTTCAATTTTTGATTTTACTTTCATCCCTGATGAATCAAAACCAATATATTTAAAAAGCATCTTTTACCTCAACTTCCAAATCACTAAACCTTTCTAATATTTCATTTGTAGAATTAAAAACTTCTACTTTATCTGTTATTGAAGTTATTAAATAAACTTTTGAACCATTAGTATCTATAACTATATTTTCATTTTTTAAATCTTTGTTAAAATTTAACTCAAAAATTGGTTTATAATCAATATTATCTACTTTATAATCTTTAAATTCAAAATCAGTTAGTTGTTTATCATAATAATACACTTGAGGTTTTTGCTCAAAAAAGTTTTCAATTTTTATATCTTTTTCAATTTTATTATCAACAAAAATATAACAAGGAAAACTATCCTCATCTATACACACAAAAGATAAACTATTTGTATATGTAAAATTATCAAGTAAATATTTTTTAATATTACTGATATTTACATTAGCTTGTTTATCTTTTTTTGTTTGAAAAGAGCTTACAGATATAAAAGAAACTGTAATTATTAAAATTAAAACAACCATCATCTCAATTAGAGTAAAGGCGTTTTTCACTCTAATTTTAGATTTCATCTATTCTGAACACTTTGAATAATATATATCATCTTCTGTATTTTCTTTTTTGTCTGACCCCATTGATATTAAATCAAAAGAATCATCACTTTGAACATATATAAACGGATTTGACCAAGAATCTTTTGGAAGTTTTCCATCTTCAAAATATTTTTTCTCAATTAATATATTTAAACCCTCTTCTGTTGTTGGGTATGTTGAGTTATCTAATTTATAAAGTTTTAAAGCTTGTGAAATACTTTTCATTTGTACACATACAATTTTATCTTTTGCTTCTTCACTTTTTCCTGTTAAATTTGGTAAAACAAATGCAGCTAGTAACCCTAAGATAATAATTACAACCATCAATTCCATCAACGAAAACGCTTTTTTCAATTCAAATCCTTATTAATAAAAAAATAAAAGATATTATAACTAAGTAAAGTTATAAATGAGTTACAAAATAAAAATATTATAATTTTAAGATTAATTTGAGTTATTTTTACTATAAAAAATCTTAATTAAAATCAAAACATATATAATTATCTCCCCAAGTATTTGAAGCATCACTTGGTTCATTTGTATTAACACAAAATTTTCTTGATATATATCCATCACTACTAAAATAAACATTTATATCATCAACATTTGTATATATTAAATAGTTATCATCCCAAGATGTATCAGAGTTTTCAAGAAGTCTTACATTTGGCGTTTTATCGTGATTGCCATTATCATAAAAATACCATGTACCAAGATTTTTAGTACATAAGTAGTTGTCATCCCAATAACCTGCATCAAATGAATGCCAATTTGTATTTGTACCTTCATTCCAATTGGTACAATCTGTCCAATCTCCACCTGATGGTTTACCAGAATATCCCCATGCCATAATAGATTGTTTTGCATTTGTTAAATTTACAAACCCTTTTTTTGCAATCTTAGATAGTTGTTCTGCTGAAGTATTTGTAAAGTCAGCATTTTCAAAATTAGTATTTAATAATATTACACTATCATAAGATGTATTTTGTAAATTTGCATTTGTAAAATTTGCATTTGTTAAATTATTACTTGTAAAAGTTGTATTACTAAAATTTGTATTTGTTAAATTGCTATTATAAAAATCTACTCCAGTTAAATTTGCCTGAATAAAACTAGCTGTGTTAAAATCTATCTCACTTAAATCTGCATTTTGTAAATTTGCTCCATCAAAGTTAACTCCTTGTAAAGAGATAGCTTTACCATTAACAGGTTTGAAACATAAATTTTGCATTTGAGCATTCTTAAAAGTGTTGTTTTGAAAACTAACTAAACCATCAATACATTCATCTTTTGTAAAAGTAAATATTGAAGAACTAAAATCTACACCATTTAGAACAGTATTTCTGAATAAAGTATTAATATCTAAAGGGGAACCTTTATTTGTATCTATAAATTCAACATTTTTAAAACTTGCATTATCTAAATATGATGAATCAAAAGTTGTATTAGTATATTTAATATCAGGGAAATGACTAGTGTCTTTTATCGAAAAGAATTTAACCTTATCAAATACTGTATTTTCAAGATGATAATTACTAAAATTTACACCTTTTAATGTTGCACAAGTTAAATCTATATTTCTTAATTTTTTTGTTTTCAACTCTTTTATAATATCATTTGTTAATGTACACCCTTTACAACTACCAGCATTTAATGAATCAATTACTTTATCTGTAGTTGTAGGATTACAAGAATCATCTAAACTTGAACCAAATTGTAAAAACATAGTTTGACTTTCATCAATACCATTATGGTGTACACAAACTTGATATGAATCTTTTTTTATAAATGAATATTTATCTGCTTTTCCCTGATAAAAATAATCTAAACTATTAGTTGTTTCATCTTGTATAGATATATATTCAATAGGCATATTATCATCTATCATAATTGTAATATCATCTAAATTTGATGTAGGGATAAAACTATAACAATCACTTCCTTTTTCATGCAAGTCGTTTTCTATTTGTGTTGTTTCTAAACCAGTTTCTAACTCAAGCATCACTATATGATTTTCATTTACACTTGATACAGCTTTAGTTGATAAACTATACTCTGAAACAACATTTTCCTTTGTTGATACACTATTATTGCAACCAACAAAAAATACACTTAATAAAAAACCTGCAATAAAATAATTCATTATTTTCCTTTTAATCTTTTATTTGATACTTGCTAGAACACCTGCTGAAGATAAAGCTAAACCCACACCTTTATCTACAAAGCCCATAACTTTTCCACCCGTCCAAAAAGCTATAAATGCAACAACAAGTAATAAATAAGCTATTGGTAAAGCCACAGTTTCTGTACCTACAAGAGCTTTTGCAAAAAATGAAAAATCAATATATCCAAATATCATTTGTAAAATATCAGGAATAAAATACAAAATCATAGTCACTTGTTTGACTAGTTCCAAAAGAACTGTTGCCCCTACAAGAGCATCATTTAAGAGATCTGATATACCTACTACATCTAAAGAAATCAATAATTTTGCAATATGAAAACCTGAAGCAGCTAATGAGAAGAAAATATTAACAGCACCTACAATAAAATGACCCGCTACAGCTAATGCTGCAAAAAAAGTTGGGTCATAAGTTACATTATCCCCTGGTTGAACTTTCAAAAAATTATACATTGCCTGAAAAATATGGTCTGCAAAACCAAGAACATAGACAATACTACTTGAAATAGCACTTGATACAGTTGCGATAATTTCCACAACACTTTTTTCTTCAACTACTGCAAAAAATACCTCTAATATCTTTACAGGAATTCTCATCAAATCCATCATCGCACTAAACAAATCAAATACAGAAGCTAATGCATCAGTAATAGGCTTTTTTATAGGAATTTTATTTATCAATCCAAAAATGGTACTAACTCCACCTAAAATTGTTTGAATTACATCAATTATTAAACTCAATCCTTTTACCGTAACTTTGTCAACTACTCCTATTATGCCACTGATTCCATCGAATGGATTATTATCAGATGCTAATTCATTAGTAGATGTTGTATTATTAAAAATATATTCTAGTATCGCCCCTGCATAATCCATAAACTGATTAAACATATTACGAACTGAATTACTTGCATCTAAAAATAGTTCTTGAAAATCAATAGGTTTATCTAATACTTTATTTACTTCACTAATCGCTGATTCTGCTATCACAGGAGCGATGAACAAACTAAATCCCATCCCAAATGTTGCCAAATCTTCAACATTTTTAAATTTATTGGAATCTAAAAATAATAAAGTTCCTAAAGGTTTAAGAAGCTTATCAAGCAAATTCCCACTATGGGTCATAAAAGAAAAAATTTGATCATCTTTTAAAAATTCTGTTGGCAAATAGTGCCCAAATTTATTAAAGTTTTCTATTTCAGATATAAGTAGACTTTTTAAATTATTAGTTGTTGATTTAATATCACTAAACATCTCTTTGGCACTACTTGAACCTGATGCAAAATTTATAATTGTACTTTTTGATTGTAAAATATTGTTTTGCATTTGTCTTATCAAACTATTTGGTGCAGGATCAGAACCTTCACTTAAACCAGGATAATATTGTATAGCAGCTAAAAGTTCATCTTTTGATTTTACTTTAAAAAAACTAAGTAGATTATCTTCTAAATATTTAGGAAAACTTCCACTTAACATCTCATCTAATGTAACTGAAAATAGATTCTTCATTAGTGTATTTATATCACTTTTAAATTTTTCCTCTTCACCTTTTGCATATTTTATCAATTCATTGATTTTTAAAAACTGTGTTAACCTATCTACTTGGTCTACAATATGACTGATTATAGTAGAGTTGTTTTGCATATTTTTTCTATCATTACTTGCATTACTTTTATGGATATCTATTTTTTCAAAAACTTTTTGGGCAACTTCTCCTAAATCATTTCCAAATATAGCATCTAAAGGTACATCTATTTTATCAATCATCTCATCACTAATTTTGTCTACTAAATTTTCAGTGTTTTGCATGATTGTATAAGCATTATTAGAATAACTATTTTGTGAATTACTATCATTTAACGGTTTTAGTTGATCAAAACGTAGTTGTTTAAGCTCTTGCCCTATATTAAAAGCTGTTTGAAAATCTAATAAACTTCTTAAAATATCCCAAAGTTTTTTTGCAAAACTTGTTGCATCACTCCAAAGTTTTTCTACAGCTGCAGCAATATCTTCAATAGCTTCATCAATATCTTCACTAAGTTTACTTATGATAGTGCTAATATCTTTTGATAAAATTGATGCAGCTTGTTTAGCAGCTTCTATCAATTTTTCAGCCATTTTTGATGCAGTATGGATTGAATGACGTATCCAATTTACTGCTTTAAAATGAACTATAGAACTATTTGAAAAACTCAATGAAACTAAATTGGTATTTATTTGAGTTTTATATAATCGTACTAGTTGGCTATCATTATTAGGAGCTGTATTATCCGAAACTTTTGAATAAGCTTGTGCAATATTTTCTGATGAAGAAGAGTTTATATTATCTAAAACACTTTTTGCAGTATTTGAATCTTTTGAAACTCCTATTTGGACATTGTCATAATTTTGTGTTGATAATCTTTGATAAGTTTTAAATGAGATATTACACGATTTAAAATCTGTTGTAAGACTATCAGAATTGTTTGTAACAATAGCTAATGCTTTGTCATTTTGTTTAACTAAATTAGCTTTATCAACTAATCTATACTGCATAATAGCACCATTATATTTATCATCTTTTGTCCCAGCATCTATCTCTAAAGATAGTTTTCCTGTAGAATCTGTACCTAAAAATATACTATTATTAGCACCAGGATGATATGTTTTGATATTAGTTATATCAGTATAATCTTTTATTGAAACTCTTTTATTGAAACGAATCTCCACATAAACATCTGCATTAGGATCTTTTGCCTTCACTTGTGAGAGTTCCTCATCAGTTAAAGTTGAATACAATTGAGTGTTTTTATATAAAGAAACCCCGTTTCTATAACAGTTTGTTACATGTAAATGAAGTTGATGTAAATCATTTTTTACAAGATTTGTTTCAATAGTATCACTTTTGGAATCAACATGAAGTTGTTCTTCTCTCATATTCCAAACTTTTTGTGCCAAATTACATGATGAATGCATATAACTTAATAGTTTGTTATTGCTATTTTCAACTAACTGTTTATTGCCATCTATCTCATGTTGACGTATTGAACTATACAGAACTTCTCCATCTTCAGAGATACCACTCCAATGGTATAAACTAAAAGGATTGTCTATTGATATTGGCATTGGGGGATAATGTTGTATACCTATTTTATTTACAATATTATTATGGTTTTGATATGCAAAAGTCGTTGTATTTTCAGTTCCTTTTTCATTGCATCCAAGAAGTATACTTTTTGTTTCTTGATTTTCATCACCATATCTAATCAAAAGATAACTTCTTAAAAGCCCTTGATGATTGTGTGTTGCATGAAAATCAATAGTTCCAATTCCACCTTTTTTATAAACACAATCATATAAACTGCTATATCCAGATAAAATGCTATTAAACCATAAATCCTTATATTTTCCATCATCTGAACTCATATCATCAAATAAAATATTATTTGAATCTATACTACTAACAGCTATTTCACTATTGATATTTATAGTTTGATGAGACAAACCAAACTCTTCATTTGATTCATCATAATGTGAACTACTAGTTAAAATTTCGTAGTTTGTACCACTACTTTTAATTGAACGTACAAACATATGATCAACTTTATTTGTTTGTTTGTTATATATATTTTCCCAAATGTCAGTATCTAAAAACTCTTGCCCTTTATAAACAGAAAATGAAAAATGTAATTGATTAGAATTTATCTCAATTTTTCCAAATGAATTATAATCATCTAATGTATATAATATAGAACTTGAATCTAGAGCGTTATGCTCTACAATCATAGGGTATCTTTTTATAAAATCACTATTAAGATTTGTAAATTTAGATAAATCATAACCTGAATTATTAGAAACAGTCTCATCAAGTGCACTTAAACAATAAAAAGAAAAAATAAATTTTGATTGAAGCTTACCCTCTTCATCTACAAGTTGTGCTAAAGGTGTAAAATTTGCATTTGAAAAAATTATAATATCACTTAAAGGACTATTTATTGAAGAGGAGTTGTTGTTATAATCATTAATAAGTTTTGGAATTCCATTTGAATTATAGCTCATAAATTGTGGTGTAAAAAATGTTATAGCTGGTCTAACATTTGTTTCATCAATTTGTGTAAAATCATCATAAGATATTACAAAACCATAATTATAAAAACTATCAAATCTAATAGTACCATATATAAAACTATGATTATCTCCACTAGTATAAGTATTTATCTCTACAATTTTATAACTCTTAAAAGAAGCTGTTGATTCTTGCGTTTTAAACTCTTTAATCAAATCAATATAATTATCCCAATTTGAATTTGATACAAAGTTTTCATCTGGTAATAAAAGCTGTGAAAACTCTGTCTGATAATATAACCTTAAGGCAGAAGTTTCATTATAATCATGGGTATCATTTTTATTTGATAAAAGCACCATTTTTTGTTTGTGAACTAAATTGTTTTTTATCTTATTATGAAAAGAACCATTTGATGCAACTAATGAATCATACGCAATAGATGAACTATCTCTAAGATTTATAATCGTTTGTTTCAAACCATGATGTCCATCATTGCTTTTTTCATATATTGCTAAGCTGTAATCACTTTCATTGCTTTGTTTTTCTAAGTGTATATGTTCGGGAATACCATATGTTCTAGTTGGAAGATTTAATCCTATATTTGTTATTTCAGATTCACTATTTGCTGTCATAACATGAGGATTAAAAGATTCCATAATAGAGTGACTAATTGTAGTAGAGTCTTCTGAACCTACAGCTGGCAAAGGATTGTATGTTGTAAAAGCTTGGTGAATATCTGAATCAATAGCAATATTACATGGAGTTGTCACTGTAGCCATATCACTATCAGAGATAGTCCAATCAATTGAATTAGGTACTTCATCTTCCCATTGTGAAGGTGGTTTATTACAACCATGCCCAATAATCACTGATAAAGCAGCTAAAGATGTTGTTTTAAGAAAATCACGCCTTGTAATAATTGCATCAAATATCTCTAACTCTTTTTTAATCAAATTATTGTTTTTTGGCATCCAATCTTTTAAATAACTCTTCATCTCTTTTCTTAACAATTTAATTGATTGTTCTGGACTATTCATCAGTTCACCTTTTGAAAATCATTTCTAAAACTTAATGTTTAATTAAATAACTTATTTAAGTTTTTATTATATTATATTTTTTCTTATAAAGATTGAACCCTATTTCTACCAGCTTTTTTTGCTTGTTTTAAAGCTTCATTTGCCTGTAAAAGTAATTGGTCTTTTTGAATAATATTAGTAGCTAATATTGTAGCAACACCAATTGTAATTGTGAGTATATGTGAAGCTATAGAGTTTTCATGAGGAATATTTAATTTTCTTACTGATTCTAAACAATTATTTGCAACTTTTAAAGGCTCTTTTGTGTTTGGCAAAAGCACATAAAAAATATCTTCTTCAAATCTTGAAACTAAATCAACAGGTCTATTACAATGATTCACCAAAATATTTGCAATTATTTTGATACATTCATCACCTTCATTTTCTCCATAGATATCGTTAAAAGCTTTAAACTCATCTATATTTACCACCAATAAAGAAAGATACTCTTTTTGCCGAACAGCTCTTTTAAACTCCTCTTCATATCTATCTAAAAAATACTTTTTATTTAAACATTGAGTTAATGGATCGATGTGGGAATATATTTTCAAAGTTTCATTTTCATGTAAAATATCATTTGTTTTTTTATCTAATTCTTTTTGAAGATAAAATTTTTTATAGATTTTAAAGAAAGTAAAAATAAGTGCAATAACAATAAATAATATAGATAAAAAAACAATCTTAAAAATATAACTATTTTCATCTATTTTTATATCTTGCATATAAAAATATCTAATATATGTATCAATAGAGATATAAATAATCAAACAAATAGATAGAAACATAAAAAAGTTGCAAAAGTTTCCTTTATTTGTTTTCATTTAAATCCTAAAATAAATAATTTTAAAAAATTTTACATTATTTTAGATTAAATATGCTAATAAAATCCCTATTCTTCACTATCTTTTATTTTATTGAACTTTTCTCTAATACTATCTGAGAGCTCTTTTGACTTGATAAGTAATTCTCTTGAAAAAAAACATTTTTTATTGTTTGATTCATCTTCATGACATTCAAAGAAAGAGAGTTTTTCCCCTTGAGTTTTTGATAAGTTTGGTAATATAAAAGAGGTTATTCCTATTAAAAAAATAAGTACAATTAGCCATTCAAAAACTGTATATGCTTTTTTCAAAATAATCCTTAAATATATTAATATATTTTGAAATTATATTATAATATATATTAAGATTTATTTCCCTATAGCCAAGGCATATAAAACTTGTGTATTATCCTTTACAAACTCACACACTTCATCATCATAATAAGCTCCAATACCACTACAACCATATCCTAGATAGTTTGAAGCTAGATATAATCTATGACCTATAATCGAAGCTTTTTGGTAAAGTGCTTGATAATTTTTACCTTTAGAAGTTAAAAAAAATGTAACTGCTGAATCTTTTCCTAAATCTTGTTCAAGACATAAATATCCAGCTTTTGAAGACAAATCCCCTTTTTCTAAAAGTTGATTATCTTTATATAAGCCTGGTCTTAACTGCTTAACACGATTAGCAACATAATATATATCAATTTTTTCGTCACAATCACTACAAATTGGCTGACTTAATATATCTAATATTGTTTCAAGTTGATTGATTGTTATAGCTTGTTTAGTAAACTCTCTAATTGAACGTCTGTTTAAAATAGTCTGTTTGAAAAACTCTTTTTGATAATTAAAATTAACTTTTTCTTTTTGAATACTACAATCAAAAGTTTTCAAAGAATCATTGTATGCTTTTTCTATTAATTTATTTGTTTCAAAATAAAAACTACCATCAATAGTAGGTAAGTCTAAAATTAATTTTTCAACTTTTTTATCTGTATTGGTAGTTATCTTCAAACAAGATGTGAAAAACTCTTTTTCATCAAAACCAAATAAGTTGTTTAATTCTTTTTTATCAAAATTATATATTATCTCATACTCTTTATCATGTATGTATGCTGAAGCCTCTATTGAGCCTAATATATGCCCAGAATCCAAAAGACAATATCTAAATGCTCTATTTTTATATTTCCAAGAGCTTCTATAATATATAGAAGATATAAAAAATATAAAACCATTTTGTTTAGTATCTAAACCTATAAATGGTTCTACTCCATTATCATCAACTTTTTTCAAAAGTGTGATACTTGAACTTTTTATATCAAAATGGTAAACACCATCTTCTATATCACTATTTCCTCTACTTTGAAAATATATCTCATTTGGATAAAGAGCACCTGCACTTGGATTTACTCTCAAATAATACTCAACTCCTGGGTAAGTTTTTTTTGCAGTTATTCCAGCTATATAATAAATAAAACTATGATTGTTTTTTTCTAAGTCTAATTGAATTTTTTCAAAAGTGTCAGGATAAGTTTTAAAAACATTAGGTTGATTATTCCAATCTAATCTATTAGGAAAACTTCTTACAGAAAAGTAAGAGTGTTTAGTCTGCATATGATATTCAAAAAAATCTTCAAACCCTAACACCCTTAAACCTTTTTATTTTTTAATTGTTGTAATTCCTGGATTATTTTCTGTACCAACATAATCACTATACGTACTTGTTGATCTCATATATGCAAGAACTGCACCAACAACCAAACAAAAGATAACTACAAGCTTTACAATATTTCTTTTTTCTTTTGGTTCTTTGTCGTTAAAATCATCAATTTTCTCTAAACTTGGCTCATCATTTATATTACTTTTCATAATAAAACTCCTAATTCGTCATTCATAAATTTACTATAACAATTTACAACTTAAAATAATAGTCATAAGTACAACTTATACTATTTTTTAATAAAAAATTAATAATAAGTTATACTTAAACCATAAGTTTTTGTTATAATAAAGAGACCATCATTTGATTAACTGTTACAGCTATCTCTTTAATATCTTTATTCTCTTTTGTCATAAATGTATCAAGATTATCTCTTACTTTAAAGAAAGTCTCTTTTTCATTATTTATAAAGTTAGAGAAAGCCACTTCTGGTTCTTCATTTACCCTTTGGAAGGTTAATACTTTTTTTGTATAATGTACCACAATAAACTCTATAAACTGCAATACTTGATTTCTTAAAACCGTATCATTTTTAGAAACAATTTTAATTTTATTTAATGCCACTATAATATCTAAGATATTGAACTCATGAATCAATGAATAGAAGATTATAACAACATCTTTGAAAGAATGACTTGTATTTGTTTTTATTACTATTGCAGGAATTGCGAATCTTAAATAATCTATTACTGAATAGAATTGATTAAACTCAATATCACCCTCTATTATCTCTTCAACTTTTTGTTTATGTACTTGTTCTAATAAAGAGAATAGTTCATCTTTATGGTCTAAAATATGTGCTGCATCTAATTGATTTTTCTTTAGATATTTTACCATCCATCTAGTGCTTGCATATAAAATATATTCAAGTTTATTGATAAATTTATATTGTTGTTCATAACCCATTATATAATCTTGACAAGCAATTTTTCTTCTTATCTCTTTTGCTCCAAATAATTGTTTAGCAACTAAATATGATTTGATTTTTAATAGAAATCTATCTACTCCTAACTTTTCAAAATCACTAACAAAGGTACATCCTTGAGAATTTATAATCACATCAGCCATCTTAGTTGCAATTATCTCTCTTTTTAGAGGATGATTAAGAATCTCATGTTCATATGCTCCAACAAATGATTTTGGAAAATATCTATATAGATATTGTAAGGCAAATTGTTCATCTACTAATGTTGAATTTAATAAAATCTTTTTTAATAAAATTTTTGAATAAGATAATAAAGAACATAAAACAGGTCTTACAATAGAATCATTTATATCCACTATCTCATGAATATTTTCATTTTTTGGAATAAAAAAAGATGCTCTATTAAACGCTTCCACATTATTTTCTAGAACCTCAATAGTTTTTATAAAACTATTTATATATTTTCTTGAAAATATCTCATCTAAAGATATAGCCAAAGATTGATTATAGTTACTTTGTAAAACTAAATTTACTACTTGGTCAGTAAGTGATTTTAGTGTATTTTGTTTCTCTTCATCATTTATATTTTCATGACTACTAATTGAGTTTAATAAAATTTTTAAGTTTACTTCATGGTCAGAGGTATCAACTCCTCCAGCATTATCAATACCATCAATATTGATTCTACCTCCACCTAAAGCGTATTCTATTCTTGCTTTTTGAGTAAAACCAAGATTTCCACCTTCACATACGATTCTTGCTTTTAAATCACAAGCATCAACTCTAACTGCTTCATTTTGTTTGTCTCCAATATCAATAGAGTTTTCATCACTTGCTTTTACATAAGTTCCAACTCCTCCATTAAATAATAGATCCACATCCATTGTAAGTAACATTACACAAAGTTCTTCACCACTTACAACTTTCTTTTTTGTATTTAAAAGTTTTTTTATCTCAGGTGTTAATTCTATCTCTTTATCACTTCGTAAAAACACACCTCCACCTTTAGAAATAACACTCTCATCGTAGTTACTCCAGCTTCCATTCTTAGATTCAAAAAGTCTTTTTCTTTCATTAAAACTTTTTTCTAAATCTGGTTCGGGGTCTATAAATATCTCTTTGTGCCCTATTGCAGCAAGTAGTTTGAATTTATCTGATTCAATCATTCCATTTCCAAATACATCACCACTCATAGAACCAATACCCATCACACTTACACTATCTTTATAAAAATCTTTCCCTTGTTCTATAAAAAATCTTTTTGTAGACATTAGTGCACCACGTGCAGTAATACCTAAATCTTTATGTCCATATCCATTACTTCCACCACTAGCAAAGGCATCTCCAAGCCAATAACCTCTGTCAATTGCAATTTGATTTGCAATATCACTCATAGAAGCTGTCCCTTTATCAGCAGCAACTACAAAATAAGGATCATCCCCATCATAAGCTACAATATTTTCATCTTTTATAATATTTCCATCAACCATATTATCAACTAAATCAAGATTTGCATTTATATAAAGTGAATAGATTTGTTGAAAATACTCTTTTGTAACTTGTGAATTGTCATTATTGATTACGAAACCACCCTTTGAACCATCAGGTATAATAATAGAGTTTTTACCCTCTTGTGTAATCATCAAAGATTTAATCTCTTGACGATAGTCATCATGTCTATCTGACCATCTTAATCCACCTCTACTAATATTACTCATTCTTAAATGAACACCGTAAAAATCTGGATGAAAAATAAAATTCTCTAGATTTGGCTGTAAACCTTTTAAATTTATTCCAAATGCTTTTGCATCAATTTTAAAAGAGATTGTTTCCTTATCTAAGTAATAGTTTGTTCTTAATAATGCTTGTAAAAATGATAAAGTTAGTTTTAAAATTCTATCATCCATTATTTGAGGAATATGTTTAATTTTATCTTCTATTTTATCTTCTAACTCTTGTAATTTATCTTTTCTTTTTGTCTCTTTTGGATTAAATTTAATACAAAAATAATCAACAAATAAATCTGTTATATCATGATGACAAGTAAGTGTATTTAAGATTGTTGCACTATTTATTGTAAGAACTGCTTGATCAAGATACTCTATAAATGCTTTTACTAACATAAGTTTTCTAAAATCAAAATTTTGATTATATACAAGCGAAAATACTTTTGAATGTCTAATAGATGAATCTATCAAACATCTTGTAATAATTGCTTCCAAATTTTCTCTTGAATGTTCTATCTTTTTTAAATCTTTGTCATCAATAACTTTTAGATTAAATCTTGAAACAAAAATAAGTTTAGAACCATTTCTTATATTATAAGTAACTTCATCAATAATCATAAAACCTATATCATGTAATATAGGGGTTATAGAAGATAAAAAAAGTTGATATGTTGAATAAATCTTTATACTTTTTGAACTATTATTTTCTACAATACGTGTAACTATAGTTTTATCTAAAACCTCTTTAAATAATTCTTGGGAAATCTCTAAATCTTTTGGTGTTAGAAGTTGGGAGCAAATTGCATTCATATCTGAAGTATTACCCATAGCATATCCTTTTGTAAATTATATTATTACTATAATACTACACTTAAAACATTAAAGAATTGTTAAAATAATATACAAGAGTATACTATATATTAAATGCTAATATTAGCTTCTTTAGTATTTAATAATTTTTTTATAATGTCTGCTTTTAATTCTATATCTAAACCTCTTTTACCACCACTTACAAATATAGTATCGAAACTAAAGGCACTTTTATCAATAATAGTTTTAAGTCTTTTCTTCTGTCCCAAAGGTGAGATACCACCAAGTAAATACCCTGTAACTTTTTGAGCTTCATTTTTATTAGCCATTACAACTTTTTTTACATTGAATGTTGTAGCAACCTCTTTTAAACTTAATTGTTTAGACACAGGTATTACACATACAGCCAACTCTTTGGGAGTTAATTCAACTAATAGTGTTTTAAATACTTGGTTCTCATCAAGTCCAAGTTTTTGGGCAGCTTCCTGTCCATAGTTTGTACATTCATTATCATGTTCATATTTATGGATTTTAAATTCACATTTGTTTTTTTTCAAAAGATTAATTGCTGGTGTCATCTAATATAAAACTCCTTTTTAGTTTCTCTTCACCATTTAATAATATACTTATAAAATGTTCACCCAAATAGTGTTTTCTAGTTGTCATATTTTTAAAACTTTGTTTTTTAGAAAAAGTTTTTTGTTTCGATTTTATACAATTTTGGCTAATCATAAAAACTTTTTTAGAATAACTACCATTTGATTTTAAATAATGTATAACATATTCAAGCCGAAGATTTCCTAAATTTTCCTTTGAATTAAGAGTAAAAGAGAAATTTAACTCATCTCCTAAAGATATTTTTTCATCACACATAAGCTCAACTATATCAATATGATTTGACTTTCCAAATCCAAAAAGACTTAAAACTTTTTTATCACCTTTTTTTAGAAGTGTTCTTGAAGCATGTTTACATATCCAATCAAGCTCTTTTGAAAAACCTAAATTATCTTCAACAAATTCTATAACTAATTTTGGATTGTCCTTTGAGATATCATTTAGATTATTTGCCACAGACTTTCTTACATATTCACTTTTATCATTTTTAAGTAATTGTAAAATCTGTAAAACTTTTGATGGCTCTTGTTTAAATTTTGGTAAGGCAACTGCCCAAGGAAGTCTAGGACGACACCCCTCACTAGCAAGCCTTCTTAAATGTTCATTATCTGATTTTGCCCAAAACTTCATTTGAGCCATTGTTTCATCTTCATACTTTAAAATAAATTGCCGTATTGCAAATTCTGAACTAGACTCAATAGTAAAAACCTCCAAAGCTTTTATAGAGTTTTTAAAATCATCAAGACCAAAAACCTCTACAAAATCTTGGAAAAACATAGCCTCAAAGGAGTAAAAATCTTTTGATACTTTTTTTAATATTTCCAATTGTTCTTTATAACTAACTGGTAAAAAATAATCTAAATTTATAGCAATATGTCGCATACGCTCTTTTAGTTCCATAGATTCCCAAGAAGTGTTAAAAATAGATTCAATAAAACTATCTGTATAAAATTCTTGGTAATTTTCTTTTATTTTATTTGCTAGATTATTTAAATAAGCTTTTGTATATACATTTTTAAGTGGTTCAGCCATATATTCTCTTTTTAAATTAATTTTGATAATAAATCATTTGCACTTATATCTATCTTAGAAAATGCAAACCATTTATTACCAAGGTCTTTTATACTTGCACCTAAATGATAAACCTCTTTTTTATCTATTATCAAAAATCTATCATGTGAATTTTTAAAAGTTTTTAGATTAATATTATTATATTGTTTAGAGTATTTTTCAAAATCAAGTTTTAACTGTTTTGAAATTCTATTTGTAAATATTGTTACTTTTATATTTGGAACTTTTGAAAAAAGCGTAAAAGTTGTGTCATCAATATAATTATCAATAAGTATTACCTCTTCTTTCGCCGTTCTTAATAAATCAGATACAAAACTATAAGCATCATAAACTTGTCCATCATAAAATATTCCTTGTTTGATTTTCAAACTATTATCATCTAATTTTGAAAAGATAGTATCAAGCTTATTTTTTAAAAGATTTACATCTTTTTCTAATGAAACAAATCTTTCATTGGTTATTTTATCACTATTTATTGCATAACCATTTTGAATATAACTTTTTAAAATAGATGTTGCCCATTGACGAAACTTAATAGCTTTAGCTGAATTAATTCTATAACCTACTGCAAGAATAATATCTAAGTTATAATGTTCAATATTTCTAAGAACATTCCTATTCCCCTCCTTTTGAACTATTTCCAAAATGGAAACAGTTGAAAATTGATTTAATTCCTTATCTTTATAAATATTTTTTATATGTTTAGAAATAGCAGGAATATTTACTCCAAAAACTTCTGATATCTGTTTTTGCGTAAGCCAAATTGTTTCTTCATTAACTGAAACTTTCAATTCCAATTCTCCATCATTATAAATTACTATACTAGATATATCATTCATAATAGCACCTTTTAAGATTATTGATTTTGAACTATAGCATAGGATATTTTTTTGGATTAAAAATATTGCAAATTGTAATTTTTACTATTATAAGTTCTTGTTTTATAAGTTTTATAGTTTCTAGTAAGCTTTTATGTTTGATGTTACATACTTTAATTATTATTCTATTTGTTAAAACAAGTTAATTTAAATTTATCATTTTTTAGATAATATTTTTCTAAAATAGAAAAGGCATTTAATTGAATATTTTTATATCATACTCTTGGGAAGATGAAAAAACAACTAATAAGCTAGATAATTTTTTTAGAAATAAAAAAATCGAACTTATTAGAGATAAAAAAGAA
>QKDL01000047.1 GCA_003252105.1 Arcobacter sp. | reverse complement strand
TTTATAATTTTTTGATAGAAATAATATAATAATCTTGAAATATTGAATAATTATTGTATAATAAAAAGCCTAAAATGGAGGAGAAATGAAAAAAAGCATATTTCTTATTATTTTTTTGTCACTTTTTGGATATATTGTATATAATAATTTTTTTAAAAAGAGTCCAATAAATATTGGATTTATTGCAGGGCTTAGTGGAAAATACTCAAGTTTAGGTCACAATGTTTTAGATGGTTTTAATTTAGCATTTGATTCTGTAAATAATCAGATAGAAGGTAATGAAATTAAAATTATAATTAAAGATGATATGCAAAATGAAGAAACTGTAAAAGAGCATATCGATTTTTTTAAAAAAGAAAAAATAAATTTGATTGTAGGAAATACAACAAGTTCTATGACAAAAGTATCTTTATCTGAAATTTCAAACTATAAAAATATATATCTTTTTTCTCCAAGTGCTAGCAGTAGTGAGTTTAGTAATCTAGATGATAACTTTTTTAGAGTTCAAGTTGCTCACTCAAAAGAGAGGTTTAATCTTTTATCAAAGTATTTAAAAGATAACAATCTAGAAAATTTATATATTATATATGATCCTAGAAATAAATCTTATACAAACAATTATCTACATAATTTAAAAGAATCTATAATTTCCTATGGTGGTAAAGAGTTTATAGCAGAGGAGACTGTAGATAAAGATTTTAAAAAAATTGTTGAACAGATTAAAAATACAAAAAATTTAGATGCAATAATTATAGTTGCTAATAGTATCGATACTTCAAAACTAATCCAATTTTTAAGATTAAACAATATAAACAAACAAATAATAGCTTCTGGTTGGGCAAAAAATAAAAAGTTTCTTGAAGATGGTGGAAAAGCAGTAGATGGGACTATATTTTTAACATCAAATGATATAGATGCATTAAATAAAGAGTATTTAGAATTTGTAGATAAATTTAAATTAAAATATAGATATGAACCATCAGTATTTGCTGCCCAAGGGTATGAAACTGGAAAAATAATAATTGAAATATTAAAAAAAGATTTAAATTTATTAAATTTTAAAAAGAATTTATTAGAACAAAAAGTTTTTCAAGGATTACAAGGAAATATTACTTTTAACAAATATGGTGATGTAAAAAGAGATAACTTTATTGTGAAAGTTATAAACAACAAATTTGAAAAGATTGATTTTAATTTAGAATAAAATATGAATAGAAGTTTTAAAAAACAAGTATTAGTAGTTTTAATATTTTTTACAATTACAGTTACATTTATTATTGGGATTTTATCTGTCAATAATATATATAATTCAAAAATGGAGATAATAAAACATAATCAAAATATAGTATTAAAACAAGTGGTAAATGAAGTAGATAATCTATTGGAAGAGATAGAAA
Source organism: Arcobacter sp. (assembly GCA_003252105.1). Classification (GTDB taxonomy): domain Bacteria; phylum Campylobacterota; class Campylobacteria; order Campylobacterales; family Arcobacteraceae; genus Halarcobacter. Next base: position 52,660 of record QKDL01000047.1, on the reverse strand, counting down.
AAGTTTCAACATATCTATCTGAAAACTATATTCTTAATGATAATATTTTAGAAAATATCATCAATATAAGAAGTGATATCTCTACAATATTGATTTTAGACAAAACAGGTAAAATTCTTAACTTACATAGTTCTTCAAAAATAGATAAAAAAATATATAAAGGGTTTGATTTTTCAAATAAAATATATTTTAAAAAACTAGTTAATCATGAAACTTATTGGTCAGATGTATTTTTATCATCTTTTAATGAAAACCCAACTATATCGTTTAGTTTTCATATGGGAAATAAAATCGGTGTGATAATGATAGATTTAAAGCAAATATCAGATTTTATTTTTAGTTTTAAAAATCAAGATGGTTCCCATATGATTAGAGTTTTTGATAAAAATGGAATCATGATTATGAATCCAGAAAATATAAATTATGTATTAGAAAGATTTAATGCAAGTTCATCACCTGTATACACGGAACTTATAAAAAAACATAAAACTTTTGAACATACACTATTTATATCTGCATTAAATGATCAAAAACAATTAGGTTCTTATACAAAATCTACAAAAAGTGGTTGGTATGTAGTAGTTAGAGAAGATTATGACAATATTCTTAGAGCCTTAAATCCTATTATTATCTCTATAATAATTACAATCTTCATATTTAGTTCACTTGCAATTTATTTAGGGTTAAAACTTACAAAAAGAGTTTTTAAATCTTTTGATGATATACAAAATATTACATCAAATATTGCAAAAGGTAATTATGATGTTAAACTTAGAGATTTATATTATATAGAGTTTAATAATCTTTTAAATAGTTTTAATAAAATGCAATATGAAATAGATAAAAGGGAAGATACTTTAGAAAACTCTTTAAATAGTTTTAAATCTTTATTTAATTCAACGATGGAATCAATTATATTACATACTAATGGAGTTATAATTGATGTAAATGATATTACATTAAAATTATTAAAATACGATTCTAAGGATCAAATTGTAGGTAAAAGTGTATTTAGTATCATAGAAGAGAGTTATATTCAAATAGTTAAAACAAGATATAGTAAAGATACTCAACCTTATGAAATAGTATTATTAAAAAGTGATGGTACAAAAATCAATGCTCTTGTTCAAGGTAAATATATAGATCTTGAAGGTAAAAAAATTAAAATTTCATCTATTATTGATATAACGGAACTTAAACATAAAGATAATTTACTTTTCCAACAAAGTAAAATGGCTGCAATGGGTGAGATGATAGGAAATATTGCTCACCAATGGAGACAACCTCTAAGTGTTATAAGTACATGTGCAAGTGGTGTGAAATTTGAAAAAGAGTTTGGTGTTTTAAAAGATGAAAGATTTGTTGAGTCTATGGATGTTATATTGGAAAACTCTCAATATTTGTCTAAAACGATAGATGATTTTAGGAATTTCTTTAAAACTGAAAAAGTTCCAGAAGAGTTTGTAATAAAACAAATAATAGAAAAAGCATTAAAACTTTTAAGTTCTACCCTAAAAAACTACGAAATAAATTTACAAAGTCATTTTCTAGATTATGATTATACCTATAAAGGATTTCCAAACGAATTTATACAAGTATTTATAAATATAGTAAATAATTCTAAAGATGCTTTTTTAGCTAATAATATTGATTATAGATTTATTGATGTATCTGAATATGATTATCCTGATAAATATATATTAGAGATAAAAGATAATGCAGGAGGAATCCCTGATAATATCATAAATAAAATTTTTGACCCTTATTTTACTACAAAACATAAAGCTCAAGGAACGGGTATTGGGTTATATATGTCACATCAAATAATATCAGACCACATGGGAGGTAAGTTAACAGCAAGAAACATTGATATTTTAGTACAAGATAAAGTTCAAAAAGGTTGCTGTTTTAGAATTGAATTTCCTAAATAAAATAAAAAAATATAAATAACTTGACAATTTAACACTCAAGTGCTATAATTTTATTAGCAGTTAATATAAAGGAGTGCTAAAAATGAATAAATTATTTGAAAAACTAACAAATCAAATGGCTGAAACTATAGATTCTTCGGTAGCTTTAGCTTTACACAATAAAAACCAAGAAGTAGAAGTTATACACTTATTATGGGCATTATTAACAAATACTAACTCAGTTTTAAATCAATTACTAAATAAAATGAATGTTAATAAAGCAGCAATTGAATTAGAAGCAAAATCTTATGCTTCAAAACTACCATCAGTTTCAACTGTAACAAAAGAAAATATCAAATTATCAAGAAATACTTTAAGTAGTTTACAAAAAGCTGAAGGTCTAATGGCAACATTAGGAGATAAGTTTATAGCAATAGATACATGGCTTATCTCAAATTTTGATTCAAAAGAGATTAAAGAGATTTTAGGAAAATATATAGATTTAAGAGAAGCAAAAAAAGAGCTTGAAGCTATGAGAGCAGGGGCTAAAATAGATAGTGCAAGTGGAGATGAAAATCTTGAAGCTTTAAGTAAATATGGAATTGACTTAAATAAAAAAGCAATAGATGGAGAGCTTGATCCAGTAATTGGTAGAGATGAACAAATCAATAGAATGATGCAAATCTTAATTAGAAAAACAAAAAATAACCCAATACTATTAGGTGAACCTGGTACTGGTAAAACAGCTATTGCAGAAGGTTTAGCTCAAAGAATAGTAAACAAAGATGTACCTACAAGTTTACAAAATAAAAAAGTTATTGCTTTGGATATGAGTGCTTTAATTGCAGGTGCAAAATATAGAGGTGAGTTCGAAGATAGACTTAAAACTGTAGTAAATGAAGTAAAAAAAGCTGGAAATATTATACTTTTTATTGATGAAATCCACACTATCATTGGAGCAGGTGCAAGTGAAGGTAGTATGGATGCAGCAAATATCTTAAAACCAAGTTTGGCAAGGGGAGAACTACATACTATTGGTGCAACAACACTAAAAGAGTATAGAAAATATTTTGAAAAAGATGCTGCTATGCAAAGAAGGTTCCAACCTGTAAATGTGGATGAACCAAGTGTAAATGAAGCATTGCAAATTTTAAGAGGTATCAAAGAGAGACTTGAAACACACCATAATGTTACTATAAATGATTCAGCATTAATTGCAGCTGCAAAACTTAGTGATAGATATATAAGTGATAGATTTTTACCAGATAAAGCTATAGACCTTATTGATGAAGCAGCAGCTGAGTTAAAGATGCAAATAGAATCAGAACCAATTGCATTATCAACTATAAAAAGAGAGATTCAAACAATAAATGTTGAAAAAGAAGCTCTTAAAATGGAAAAAAATAAAAAGAATGAACAAAGATTAGAAGAGATTGAAAAAGAGCTTGCAAACTTAAATGAAGAGAAACAAAGTTTAGAAGTTAGATTTAACAATGAAAAACAAACATTTAACGCAACAAGTGAACTTAAAGCAAAAATTGATGAACTAAGAACAAAAGCTGAAAGGGCTAAAAGAGAATCAAACTTTGAGCAAGCAGCTTCTATAGAGTATGGTGAAATTCCTGCATTAGAACAAAAAATCAAAGAGAATGAAGAAAAATGGAAAATAATGCAAGAGGAGGGGACTCTACTTAGAAACTCTGTTGATGAAGAAGCAATTGCTAGCATAGTTAGTCGTTGGACAGGAATCCCTGTAAATAAAATGATGGATTCTGAAAAACAAAAAGTTTTAAGAGTTGAAGAGGTTTTAAAACAAGATGTTATAGGGCAAGATGAGGCTTTAAAAGCTATAAGTAGAGCTATAAAAAGAAATAAAGCTGGATTAAGTGAAGATTCTAGACCTATAGGTTCATTTATGTTTTTAGGACCAACAGGAGTTGGTAAAACTGAAAGTGCAAAAACACTTGCAAGATTTTTATTTGATGATCCTAAAGCACTTATTAGATTTGATATGAGTGAATATATGGAGAAACACGCAGTAAGTAGACTTATTGGTGCAGCACCAGGTTATGTTGGATATGAAGAGGGTGGACAATTAACAGAAGCAGTTAGAAGAAAACCATATAGTGTAATCTTATTTGATGAGATCGAAAAAGCTCATCCAGATGTATTTAATATCCTTTTACAAGTATTAGATGATGGAAGATTAACAGATAACAAAGGTGTAACTGTTGATTTTAAAAATACAATTATTATCTTAACATCAAATATTGGTAGTGCAAAAATTATTGAGATTTCTGATAAAGAGAATAGAAAAAAAGAGGTTTTAAATGAATTAAAAGCATATTTTAGACCAGAATTTTTAAATAGACTCGATGATATTGTAATTTTTGAACAACTTGGAATTGAAGCTATTACAAATATTGTTGATATTTTATTTAATTCAATTAGAAAAAAAGTTGAACAAAAAGATATAAAAATTTCTTTAACAAAAAGTGCAAAAGAGTATATATCAAAAGTTGGTTTTGACCCTGTATATGGTGCTAGACCATTAAAAAGAGCAATTTATGAGATAGTAGAAGATAAATTAGCTGATTTAATTTTAGAGGATAAAATAGGCGAAGGTTCGGGTGTTGAGTTCGATGAAAAAGATGGTCAAATTGTTGTAAATATAACAAAAAGCTAAAGAAAATCTTAAACTAAACAAAATTTAAGTTATCTTTAAATATAATACGCGACTTAATTTGTGAATAGAGGAACTAAAGATTATGAAAAGAACATATCAACCGCATAACACGCCTAGAAAGAGAACACACGGTTTTAGAATTAGAATGAAAACTAAAAACGGTAGAAAAGTAATTAAAGCGAGAAGAGCTAAAGGTAGAAAAAGATTAGCTGTTTAAGCAAACAACACCGTCTTAACAATTCTAAAGATTTTAATCAACTTTATAAAAACGGCAAAAAGTGGCATACTCACACTTTTGTCGTTTTTTTTTCTGTTGATGAAAACCTCCAACTTGCATTTGTTGCTTCAAAAAAAGTGGGAAATGCTGTAAAAAGAAGCGAAGCAAAGAGGAAACTTAGAGCTTTAAGCTTAAAATATCAAGATAATATCAAAAGTGGCAAATATATATTTGTAGCAAAAGAGTTGATTTTTCAAAAAGATTTTAAAGCTTTGGAAAATGATTTTAAATATGCTATGAAGAAGCTTCAACTACTAAAATAGATGAAAACTCTATTTAAATTTTTAATCAAACTTTATCAAAAATATATCTCAGCATATACACCAGGAAGTTGTAGATATTACCCAACCTGTTCAAATTATGCCCTTTGGCAGTTTGAGAACAATACTTTCTTTAAGGCAATTTATTTTACAATAGCACGCGTATTAAGATGTAATCAACTTTTCGAAGGTGGCTTTGATTATCCTATTGTAAAGATTGTAAAACATAGTAATATAAATTTTAAAAAAATAAAAATCAAATATTGGTTAGTGCCAATTAAAGATGACAGATACCTCATAGTAAAAAATCGGGAGTGGAAAAATAGTAATGAATAACATGAATCAAAATAGTGGTATGCAAAAAAGAATGTTAATAATGACACTGGTAGTGTTTGTATTCTTTGTTGCTTATGAATTTTTAGTATTAAAGCCTCAACAAGAAGAGAGATTGAAGCAGCAAGAAGCAACAAAAAAAGAGCAAAATGCAGCTCCGGCAGTAGAAAGTTCTACAGCTAATTCAATTGCACAAAGTGGGTCTAAAGATGATATGTCAAAATCTATCAGTTCTTTATCTTCAAAAGCAATTGGAGGTTCGAATATTATTACAACAATTACGACTGAGAAAAATATTATTCAAATTGACAAACTAGGTAGAGTTGCGCAAGTAACATTACAAGAAGCAAAATATAAAGATGAAGAGGGAAATCAAATAAAACTTTTCGAAGCAGATCAATTAAGACCATTAGAGGTTAGATTTGCAAATGCAGATATAAATAATCAAGCTTTTAAAGTAGATTATACAACATCAGCGGTTAGTGTTGATGCAACAAAAACAGCTCAAAAGTTTTCACTTGAACAAAAACTAGATGCTTTAACTTTAACAAAAAACTTTACTGTTTATCCTGATGGACACTATGATTTAGAAGTTGTTACAAATTCAAAAGAACAATTTTTTATTACAAATGGATTTAGACCAAGTGTTTTAGTAGATATGTATGCAGATCATGGTGCATATGTAAAATTAAATGATGGAACTATGGATTTAACTTCTGATGAAGATATAGAAAAAATCAAATCTTATACTGGTGCAAAATTTGTTTCAAACTTTGATAGATATTATGCAACAGTAATTTATAACTTTAATACTTCATTACAAGTATCTTTAATGCCTGATGAGTCAAAAAGTCCACAAGCATTTATTCATGCTACAGATAAAATCAATTTTTCTGGATTTATGGGACCTAAAAACTTTAATGATTTAAAAGCTTTAAATCCAGAATTAACGGATGTTATTGAGTATGGTTGGTTTACATTTATAGCAAAACCAATGTTTACTTTTTTACAATTTATTCATACTTTAGTAGGAAACTGGGGATGGACAATTGTAATTTTAACTTTAATTATTAAACTTATTTTATATCCTTTATCATACAAAGGTATGGTATCGATGCAAAAACTTAAAGATTTAGCACCAAAAATCAAAGAGATTCAAACAAAATATAAAGATGATAAACAAAGACAAAGTGCTGCAATGATGGAACTTTATAAAAAAAGTGGTGCAAACCCAATGGGTGGATGTTTACCATTGATTTTACAAATTCCTGTATTCTTTGCTATCTATAGGGTTTTATTAAACTCTATTGAATTAAAAGGTGCTGAGTGGATTTTATGGATACATGACTTAGCAGAGATGGATCCATATTTTGTATTACCAATTTTAATGGGTGCTTCTATGTTCTTACAACAAAAAATCACTCCAAATACAATGCAAGATGAAACACAAAAGAAGATTTTCCAAATGTTACCAATTATATTTACATTTTTCTTCTTATGGTTCCCAGCAGGTCTTACACTTTACTGGTTTGTTAACAATGTATTTACAATTGCTCAACAATATACAATCAATAGAATGTTCGAGAAAAAAAGAGCTGCCAAAAAATAGGAGACTATTATGAAGAAGTTTGAAGCTAAAAGTTTAGAAGAAGCATACGAATCAGCAACCAATCATTTTGGTTGCTCTATTACTGAATTAGAAATTGAAATTATTCAACAACCAAGTGGTGGTTTTTTAGGTTTTGGTAGAAAAAGTGCAATTATCACAGTTATCCAAAAAAATGGAAGAAGATATGATAATAGAAGACATAAAGAGCAAAAATTTAGAAAAAAAGATATAAAAATAGAAGATGTTTCTAAAAAAATAGAAGATTCAAATAGATATGAAAAAGAGGCTTATGAGACTAGAAATACTCATAATAAAAAAGAGGAACAAAAGTTAAATAACTCTCCAAAGATTGAATCAAAAGAAAAAATCTTTGATAACTTTTATGCTGATAACAACAACTATAAAGAAGCAAAAATTATTATCAAAAAAGATCATGATGAAATTTTATCAGAAGTTAAAGAGGGATTAAACTCTTTATTTAAAGATAGCTGTTATGGTATTGAAAATATAAAAGTAGAATTTTTTGATGAAGAGACTTTATATATTGAATTTACTGGTGATGATTCAGCACTTCTAATTGGAAAAGAGGGTTACAGATACAAAGCACTTTCATATATTCTTTTTAATTGGATAAATGAAAAATATGGACTTATGTTAAGACTTGAAGTTGCAGAATTCTTAAAAAATCAAGAGGAAGCAATACACACTTACTTGATCCCTGTAATTGAAACAATAAAAGAAAAAGGTAGTTTTAAAACAAAACCATTAGATGGTATTTTAGTTCATATTGCACTTAAAAGACTAAGAGATGAATTCCCTGACAAATACGTAGCTGTTAAGACAAATGTTAAGGGAGACAAATACGTACTTGTAAATGAGTATAGAAGTAAAGAGCAATAAAAATTGTTAAATGATGATACAATAGTTGCAATTGCAACAGCCAATGGAATTGGCTCAATCTCAATAATCAGAGTTAGTGGTAAAGATGCTTTACCAATAGCTTTGAAACTTTCAAAAAAAGAAAATCTAACACCAAGATATGCAACATTAGCTTCAATTTATAATAGTAAAGAGGAAGTTATAGATGAAGCCTTGTTAATCTATTTTAAAAATCCTTTTTCATTTACAGGTGAAGATATTGTAGAGTTTCAATGTCATGGTGGTATAGCAATCTCAAATATTATTATGAGTGAAATCATAAAGCATGGTGCAAGAGTAGCTCAACCAGGAGAGTTTTCAAAAAGAGCCTTTCTAAATGGGAAAATAGATTTAACAAAAGCAGAAGCAATTGCTAAAATAATTGAAGCTAGAAGTGAAGATGCAGTTAAGCTATTAGCACGTCAGCTAAAAGGTGAACTTACAAACTTTGTAAATGACATTAGAGAAGATTTACTTTTTATGTTGGCTTATACTGAGGTAAATATAGATTATGCAGAAGAGGATTTACCTGAAGATATATTTGAGCAAATAGAAAACAAACTTGATAAAATCAAAACTAAACTAAATGATACTTTAGATGCAAGTAAGAGAAGAGAAGGGCTTATTGAAGGTTTTAAAGTAGCAATTGTTGGTAAACCAAATGTAGGAAAATCTTCACTTTTAAATAAACTTTTAAACTATGATAGAGCTATTATCTCTGATATTGCAGGTACAACTAGAGATACTATAGAAGAATCAGTTAAAATTGGTACACACATTATCAAAATAGTTGACACAGCAGGTATTAGAGATGCAAGTGATGTAATAGAACAAATAGGAATAGAAAAGTCTATAGAAGCAATTATTGAAGCTGATATTGTTATATCTTTATTTGATAATAGTAAAGTATGTGATAATGAAGATGAAAAGATATTATCACTTCTTGAAGAAAATTCTCACAAAGAGATAATAAAAGTTTTAAATAAATCAGATTTAGAAAATCAATTTGATAAATTGAAACTTGATGATTTTATTGAACTAAGTACAAAAGAGACTATCAATCCACTTGTAAGACAAATAGAAAGCTTACTTGATTTAAATACTCATAGTGATGATATGACACTCATATCAAAAAGACAAGTTGATAGTGTAGAACAAACTCTATTTCATATAAATGAATCAACTATGCCACTTCATACAGGTGAATTAGAGTTTTTTGCATATCATATAAAAGAGGCTTTAGAAAATATCTCAAATATCACAAGACCATATGAAAATGATGAGATGTTAGATGTGATGTTTGGTGCTTTTTGTTTAGGGAAATAAAAATATCTTTTTATAATCTTTCATTTTATAATCTTTTTTAATTAACACATACTTTAAATACTAATATTTACAATTGAAAATAAGTAATAATTGTTATAATAAATTGTATAATAAATTATTCAATTTATTATTAGTGGTAAAAGTATATGAAATTAAATGATTTAATAAATAAAGTAGAAGAAACAAGAAAAAAAAGAATAATGCAGAGATTTAATTTAGATGCATTAGAAATAGATGTAAAAAAAAATGCTGAGAATTATGAAGATGAATATGATATAGATGGTAGAATTAATGATGATGGAGAATATTTACCTAATAAGGTATCAAGAAACAAAAGAATATTGTATATTTTAATTTCATTTTTATTGTTTTTATATGGAATAGGTGGATTGTATAAAAATGATTTAGCTTTTTTAATTGGAGGTAAGAGAGATGCTACTATTTATCATTTCCATGATAGCTCTTTAATTATTCTTTTTTTAGCAATAATTTTTATTGTAATGTCTCTTGTTTCAAGAGTCATTGATCATTATGATACTAGAAACAATGAATCTAAATATAAAATTTTTTTTAATACTACCCAGATAATAGGTATAATTTTGTATGTTTTGGCAGTAATCGTATATACAGTAAATAAATATTAATTATTTTATACTACAAAATCAGAACTAGTAACTAAACCTGCTTGTCCATTCTCTTTTAGATAAAAGCTAGATTGTTTTAATCTTGCATAGTCTTGATTTATCCCTGATGTGTATCTAAAGCTTGAATCAATTGCTGATAAGTATATTGCACCAATTCCTGCTTGACCTAAGGCGATTAAAGAGGCTTCATCTTTTTTACTTGTATCCCAGATTAGAAGAGAGTTAAATATAGAATCATTTTCATCAATCCAATTATTTCCATCTTCATCATACTCTTTTAATTCTTTAAAGCCATCTCCACTAGTTGCACCAAAAAGTTCACTTCCATTGTCTATTGTTTTATTATTGTTTTTATCTAAAGCTAAAAAACCTGCTCCCTCTTTTAGTTGTGGTATTATCTCATTTTCCCCATTAGTATTTAAATCAAATTGGAAACTAAGTTGGCTATTGATATTGTCAAATGAAGTAAGATTTCCTTCATAATTTATAATTAAAGGATCTAAATAGTTTATTTTTGTTGAAGTTGTTGTTTGCTCAATTTTTTCTACGAATTTTTGTGAAAAAGAGATATCTAAATCAATATTGATTTGACCTTTATTTGTTTTTACTTGTGCTTGAGTTTGGAAGTTGACACTACTTTCTTGTGTATACTCTTTTTTATGATAATAAGTGCTTTGTTCAACTTGTATCATTTTATGTTTTAGATTATCAGAGTTTTTACCTTCTGGTTGAAGTTTGATATCTTTAAAATCAGTAAAGGCTTCTAGTATCATCTCTAAAATTTTTTTGTTTAGGTGGTCTTGATGGCTTAAATCATCCTCATCAACTAGTAATACTCTTTCAAGTTTTGCAACTTCAAACTCAACTTTATTTTGTTTATGAATCTCATCTTTTATATTTTGTTTTGATTCAAATAGATAGTTTGTAAAACTACTTGTACTAGTTTGTTCAAGAGTAAAGTTTGTTTCGGCATTCATATTTATGCTAGATGTTTCAATTTTCATAAGAACCCCTTAATAGTTTTGCTATTAAGAGATTTTATAATAAGTAGATTAAATATAATTTTAAATCATCTAACTAATAGTATAAAATAAAAATAGTTTTTATATTATTTTAAACTGCGAAATCTACACTTGTAATCATACCTGCCTCACCATTTTCTTTTAAAAAGAAGCTTGCTTCTTTCATATTTGCTTGGATATCATTATATCCAGTAGCATAGTTAAAATCAGTATTTATACCTGCTAAATATATTGCACCAATACCTGCTTGTCCTAAAGTTATTAGTGATTCATTACCTTGATTGTCTTTTTCCCAAACAAGAAGGTCAGAATATATAGAATCATTTTCATCTATCCAATTATTTCCATCTTCATCATAGGCTCTTAATTCTTCAAACCCATCACCTGTAGTTGGTCCAAAAAGTTCACTTCCATCATCTATAGTTCCATTTTTATTTTTATCCAATGCTAAAAATCCAGAACCATTGATAAGTTCAGGTATTGTTTCATTTTTTCCATCACCATTTAAATCAAACTCAAAACTCATATTTTTGCTTATACTATTAAAGGTTCCTATATCTGAGTTATAATTCATTATCAATGGGTCTTGAAATGCAGCACCAGCAGAGATTTTTGTACTGTGTTTTTCATAAAACTCTTGTGTAAATGATAAATTAATATCTATATTAAATTCACCATTACTAGTTTTTATAGAAGCTTGTGTACTAAACTCAATAGAGCTTTTTTGATAATATTCTTGAGTAGATTCAAAAGTAAATCCCCAATTTTGAGTTTTTAGACTTTCATTATATGGATTAGTGGATTCTCTTAATTTTAATAATTCATTTTGTGGATGCAATTTTACTTGTTTTTTACCTTGAAGAATTTGTTGAAGTAATAACTCTATGATTCTTTTTTTCATTTTATCTTCAAAAGATAAATTATCTTCACTATTATAAATAGCTTTTAATTTTTCAAAATTATCCATATTTATACCATGGTTTCTTTCCGGAAGTTTTTTAGATGCAATATTAGAGAATACTTCTAATCTTGACAATGAATGTTCTTCTTGTACAAAACTGCTACTTGACTGCATATTGATACTTGATGATTCAATTTTCATAATTTACTCCTTATTAAACTATATTTAAGAATTGTACAATAGTATAAATAAATTTCTTTTTAAATTATTAAATTAAATTTGGGAACTTCATAATAAATTTGATATTATTCTGCCATGAAGAATATATATGATGTAATTGTTATTGGCTCAGGTGCTGCAGGTATGATGGCAGCTATTGTAGCCGTAAAAGAAAACAAAAAAGTTTTATTAATAGAACAACAATCTAAATTAGGACCAAAGTTAAAAGCTACAGGTGGAGGTAAATGTAACTTAACAAATACTTTGGACAATGATACATTTATGAGAAGTTTTGGTAAAAATGGCAAATTTATGAGTGATGCTTTAAATAAATTTGATTATAAGAACTTAATAGAGTTTTTTAAACAAATAGGAGTAGAAACTCATATTCCAGATGGTTTTAGAGTATTTCCTACAACTCATAATTCTCTTACTATAATTGATGCACTTAAAAAAGAGTTGGAAAGATTAGAAGTAGAGATAAAAACAGATACAAAAGTTTTAGATTTGTTACTTAAATATGAAGAGATAGATGGTGTAAAAACTGAAAATGAAAATATTGTCTCTTCAAATGTTATTATTGCAACAGGTGGATTGGGTTATAGTAAACTTGGTGCATTAGGAGATGGTTATAAGTTTGCTAAATCTTTAGGACATACTGTAACAAAACTATATGCAGCAATGCTACCTTTAATATCTGAAGAAAAATGGGTAGCTTCTTGCAAAGCTGATACAATTGCAAAAGCAGAATTAAAAGTTGATTTACCAAAACATAAAAAATTAAAAGCAAATGGAGATTTGATTTTTACATCAAATGGTATTAGAGGTCCAGTTGTATTAGATTTTTCAAGAGAGATTACACCATTACTTGAAAAATATGGAAAAATTCCAATTTTGATGAATATGGTAAAAGGTTTAAATGAAGAGCAAATTTTTAATCATATTAAAAATGAGTCTTCAAAAAATCCTCAAAGTACAGTTTTAGAAAACTTAGCTTCATTACTTCCACAGAGTGTTATAAAAGAGTTGTGTGGTTTGGCGAATACTGATTTTACTAAAAGATTTAAAGATTTAGAAGGTCAAATAAGGGAAAAATTAGTAAAAATAGTTACGAATACTCCTTTGACTATTATAGACCATGTTGGTTTCGAAAAAGCTATGATTACAAGAGGTGGAATTAGTTTAAAAGAGATTAATCCAAAAACTATGCAAAGTAAAATTATAAAAGGTTTGTATTTTTGTGGTGAAGTTATGGATTTAGATGGTCCTTGTGGAGGTTATAATCTTCAATGGGCATTTTCAAGTGGGTATATAGCAGGTAAATTAAACAATTAAGGTTTAATTGTTTCTATATACCTTGCATTATCTTTATCTATAGCAGTCCAAGAAGTACAATCAAACTCTATTTTTACTACATTTGCAGTTTTTAAGTTCTCTTTATCTCCACCATAGTTGATACTAAGAGCACTTAATGCTGGATTATGTCCAACAATTAAAAGTTTATCAACAGTATCAAAAGTATAAGTTATTGATTCAATTATCTCATTTAAAAATGCTTGATAAATCACTTCATTGTACATTACGCTTTTATTGTATTCTAAAACTTCAGATACTATTTGTGCAGTTTGTCTAGCTCTAATAGCAGGACTAGAAACAATCAAATCAGGTTTTATATTTTTTTCTTTTAGTTTTAAAGCTACTATTTGAGCTTCTTCAAAACCATGATTAGTTAGTTCCACATCATAATCGTGTGTATATGTTTTTGACATATCTTTTTGAGCATGTCGCATAATATATAGTGTTTTCATTATATTTTCTCATAATTAATATCAATACATAAATTCTAGAAACATTTAACTTGAAAAAAAATTAAAACTTGTCTAATTATCTAAAATTTTATCTTTATATTTTTTAGGATACTCAAAAGAGATAAGTTTTGAGTTCTTTTTAGATGATTCTCTCCAACTATCACAATCAAATTCTATTTCAATAACTCCACTTGTTGGTAAATTATCGTTAAAATCAACTAAATAAAAAGCTAAAATATTAAGTGATGGATTATGACCTATTAAAAAAGCAGTATCATATTCATCATCAATAAATGATACAACTTCAAGAATTGTTCTTAAATCTGCTTCATATATTTGTTCATTGAACATAATTTCGTTATGGTATAAAACTTCATTGGCTATAATTCTTGCAGTTTCCCTTGCTCTATACGCTGGACTTGAGATTATAACATCTGGAAAAACACCTTTTTCCCTAAGTAAATCTCCTATAAAAGGAGCATTAGTTTTCCCTCTCTCATTTAAAGGTCTATCAAAATCATCTAAAGTTGGATTTGACCAATCAGATTTAGCATGTCGTATTAAAAATAGTTTTTTCATATATTCCTCTTTAAAACTAATTATTATAACTTAAATAAGTTAAGTAGCTAAATATTTTTCTAAACACTCCTTGAGTTTTTCAAAATTGATTGGTTTACTAATATGTTCATCCATACCTGCATCTAAATATTTTTTGGTATCACCTTTTATTGCATTTGCAGTAAGTGCAATGATTGGTATATGGTTTTTATTAAGTTCTCTTATTGTTTTTGTTGCCGAAATTCCATCACAAACAGGCATATTAATATCCATAAAAATAATATCATAATTGTTCTCTTGGGATTTTTTTATTGCCTCTTCACCGTTATTTACTATATCTGCTTTAAGATTAAGTTCATCAAGCATTGCTTCCATTAGTTGCTGATTCATTGAGTTATCTTCAGCTATTAAGATTTTACTATTTTCATTCAAATTATTTTGAGTTGATTTTAGATTTTCTACTTGTGTATCAAAATGTTTTGCAATTTGAAGTTTTAAAGTGAAATAAAACTTACTACCTTTATTTTCTTCACTCTCTAAAGATATGGTTGAATCCATATATTGAAGTAAATTATTAATAATAGTTAAACCTAATCCTGTACCTCCATACACTTTAGTTACACTACTATCTGCTTGAGAAAATGGTTTAAATATAAGTTCTTGTTTATCTTTTGGAATACCTATTCCATTATCTTTTATCTCAAAATAGATTATTGCTTCCTTATCAGTTTTAGATATAAGTTGAGTTTTAACCCAAATATCACCAGATGTTTTATTAAATTTAATAGCATTTGATAAAAGATTTGAAAGCACTTGTTGTAATCTTAATCTATCAAATAGTAAATAATTAGGGATAGTCTCATCTTCTATATAGTGAATATTTATATTTTTTTCTGAAGCATTTGCATCGTAAAGATTAATAATATCAATTAACAACTCTTTTATTGAAGCTTCTTGGGAAACAATCTCTAATTTTCCATCCTCTATTTTAGAAAAATCTAAAATTTCATTTATTATTTGTAGAAGTGAATTTGCACTTTTTGAAACTATATTTATTTGTCTTTGTTCTTTTTCTTCAAGATTTGAATTCTTAAGGATATCAGTAAAACCAATAATTGCATTTAGAGGTGTTCTTATTTCATGGGACATGTTTGCCAAAAAAAGATCTTTTGTTTTATTTGCATTTATAAGTTCTTTTTTTTGTTCTTTTAAGATCATAGCACTGTTCTTTAGTCTATCATTTCTATTTTTTAAATTATGTTGCATTGTATCCATTGACTTTGCAAGAGTAGCTATCTCATCATTATTATTTTGATAAGGAATTGTCACAATTTTATCTTTTCCTATATTTTTTGCCAAATTTGATAATGTTGTTAATTTTTGTGTTAATCTTGAACCTATTAAATAAGATAAAAAAGTTGAAATCAAAATCTCAATTAAAACAATAAGTATTGTTTTATATCTATTTTCTCTAATAAATGTAGAGTTTTCTGTTGTATCAAAAACAAAATATATAGAACCTAAAGGTGTCTCATCTTCAAATAGTTGTAAATATCTTATTTCATAGGTTTCATCATCAAATGTAAAACTTCTATTTGTTTTTTTTCTTAAAAAATTTTCTAATAAATCATGTTTAAAATTGTATGTTTTTGATATTACTTTATTGTTTGAATCTAAAACTACAATTGAGTTTATATACTTTATTTGTTGAGTTTTTTCAATTAAGTTATCCAATGTTGCAAGATCATATATACTAATTGGGACACTAAGTAACTCTTTCATAAAAGTTATATTTGAATTAATTTTCTCTTCATTTAAATTTTTAGATGAATCATTTATTGCAGAAAAATTTACAAAAATAATTAATAGAATAAAGAATATCTCTAAAACTACAAAGGATAGAATAAATCTGTATTTAAATGTCATTTGATACCTATTTGTTTGATAACCTCATATTCCGAATTATCTGTAGTTTTAAACTCTTTTATACTTAAAGATTTTTTTAAATTTTGTGGCATCTTTAAAAATGCTTTTTGCAGTTTTTCAATTATTTCTTTTGAGACTCTTGGATGTGCTGCAATAGGATGACTTGGATAGTCACTTGTTTTATAGACTATATGTATATTTTCTTTGTCTTGTTTTGCATTGAAATTGTTGTAAGTTCTAATAATTCCACCACCTAAATAACCTATATCTCTTGCTATTCCTTTATATACAGAATCATGGGAATTTACATATAATACTTTTGCTTCTTTGTCTATATCAAAATTAAATTTTTGTTTTAATTCATATTTTGTTAGAAGTGTAGCTGCAAATGCATTTGGTGCAGGAAATAAAAATGTTTTCCCTCTAAGATTTTCTTTGGTAAATTCTATATTTTTCTCTTTTGCTAATAATATACCAACTATATTTTTTTTTGCTCTTATAAAAGCTTGATAGTCATTTTTTTGATTTGCAATTGTGAAATGGTAAGGATTCATATATGCTAAATCATATCCACCTTCATATAACACACTTTCAAATTTAGGAATGGATTTTTCAGTTTTAAAAACTATTTTAATTCCTGTTTCATTATACAAATATTCTGTAACATTAGACCATTTTTTAAAAAGTTTCAATGGACTTTGTTGAGGGACTACACCAAGTGTTAGTTCCTGAGAAAATCCTAATGAAAAAAACAATAATATATAAAATAATTTTTTCAATTTTCAGCCTAATAATCGATTTCTTACAAATTTTAACTATTTTTACCTTAACTAATTACAAGTTTTTTATATAAAACAAAATATAAAAGTATTAAAAAACTATTTAATCAAAATTTGAATAAATTTTGTTAAATATTTATTAATTATTTGATGATAAAATTTTAAAAAAAGGAGTAATAATGGAACAGGTAAAAACAATTTTTTTATTAACGCTTCTTACAGTTTTATTTGTATTTATTGGTTTTTCATTTGGTGGTACAAATGGGATGTTGATTGCCTTTTTAATTGCAGGTGGAATGAATTTTTATGCATACTATTATTCAGATAAACATGTATTAAAACACTATAATGCTACACCAATTGAAGATACTAGACATCCAATTTACAGAATTACACAAAATTTGGTAAATAAAGCTGGTCTACCTATGCCAAAAGTTTATGTAATTCCAGATCATACACCAAATGCCTTTGCGACAGGAAGAAATCATGAAAATGCTGCAGTTGCAGTAACAATGGGATTATACGAGATGTTAAATGAACAAGAGTTAGAGGGAGTAATTGCCCATGAGTTATCGCATATAAAACATTATGATATCCTAATTGGTACAATTGCTGCTGTTTTTGCAGGTGCTATTGCAATGATTGCAAATATGATGCAGTTTAGTGCTATATTTGGTGGAAACAATAGACAGGGTGTACATCCTGCTGTTATGATACTTATGGCTATATTATTACCACTTGCTGCTTCAATAATACAAATGACAGTTAGCAGAAACAGAGAGTTTATGGCAGATGAGGGTGCAGCTAGAATGACAAAAAATCCAGCTGGTCTTCAAAGTGCTTTGGCAAAACTAGATAATTATGCAAGAAGAGGGCATCAAATAAACAATGCAACAGAGCAAACAGCTCATATGTTTATTATAAATCCTTTTTCTGGATTAAAATCTAATTTTGGTAATCTTTTTAGAACACATCCTACAACAGAGGATAGAATAGCTAGATTAGAAGAGTTAAAACATGAGATTCAATAAAGACTAATTTTAGTCTTTATTGAAAAATATCAACAAGTTTATCTTCTGTAACATCTTCTTGTAAAATAGGGTAGATTCCTTTTGCAATAAGAGAGATTTTTAAGTCATAATCTATATCTTCAATTAGAAAATAGTTTACTTTATAATCATATAATACATCAGGAAGTACATTGCAAGCTGCTTCATCATTATTTTGATACATAGGATTATTTATACAGTTAGATGATTTTAGTTTATAATCTTTAATGAAATAAATCCAGATATATTTAGCAGTTGCATCAGCATATTGTAATTCTTCGTTACTATGTGAACAAATTGCAATATGAAACTCATTTTTGATTTCATGAACTTTTATATTACTACCAGTAATAAGAGCTAAAGAGATTTTTTTTCTTGCACTCTTTATTATTCTTGCGAATGTTGCTCTTGATACATTCATTTTTTTTGCAGCATCTTCTTGATACATACAAAAAGAATCCATTAAATGTATCGCTTCAAGTTCTTCATGAAGCAAAATAACATCTTGGTTTGCCTTTATGTCTTTAGGGCCAAAATATTTAGATACTGGTTTTAACTCAAGTTTTCTTTCAAGTTTTTCTCTTGCCATTAATAACCTTAATTCTGATACTGAAATTTTAACACAACTTTATTAAAATATACTTGACATATGTTCTTTTAAATGATATAATTCTGACATATGTTCAAAAAGCAAAATTTTTCAATATATACTATGTTTAATAAATTGTGATCTTCTTTTGGTAACCTTTTTTGGTTTCCAGTATTTTACAAAGTATATCTATTGTTTTAGCTTTAATGGAGCATATTTTTAAACATCAGTTACCATTAGGATCAACTTACATAATTGTCTTTTCCCTAGTCATTACTTTTTCACTCATCCTGATTATACTGATGTTTTAAAACTTAGCATGAAATTATAATCTTCCTAATAGGAGGCGAAAATGCTTAGAGTAGTATTTCCCACAAATCAGTTAATGAGTTATATCTCTCCCATAGAAAGTACTTTTGAAAAATCTAACTACTTAACAATCGTAGATCTAAATGGACAAAATATTTTTGATGTAGAGATTATCAAAAATCCTCACCCTCATTCAAATGAGGATATTTTAAAAGAGTGTAAAGATAAACATTTTGGTGTTTTAATTTTATCTGATACAAAAGATATACCAATAAAAGAATTGAAAAAAAATGGTACATCAGTATTTAAATCGAAAGATAAAGAGATAGTATTAGATGCTGTTCACGATTTTATACAGGACAAATTAGAAAAAGTTAGTTAAATCTTAAAAGATTTCAAATCATAAAAAAAGCGAAGCCAAAGCTTCGCTAAAATCCTTTCAACTTGACCAAAGTAAAGGATATGAAATGTTACAAAAAAAATCTTTAACTAAAATAAAAACTAAAATTTAACTATAAATTTTTTTAAGATTATCCATTTTTGAACTCATATTTAATAAAACCATGTCTGCTAAAACTAAAGACATCATAGATTCTGCAACAACACTTCCTCTAATAGCCACACAAGGATCGTGTCTTCCTTTTAATTCACAAGTAACTTCATTGTTATTTACATCAACTGTATCTTGTTTCATAAAAATAGATGGAGTTGGTTTAAAATAAACTTTTACGTTTATCTCATCTCCATTTGAAATACCACCTAATATTCCGCCACTATGATTTGTTATAAACCCATCTTTATTGATTTGGTCATTATTGATATGTCCTCTTTTGTGTGAGGCACTTATACCCTCTCCAATCTCCACAGCTTTTACTGCATTTATACCCATCATTGCATTTGCAATTTGAGAATCAAGTTTGAAGTATAATGGTTCACCCAAACCTACAGGAACATTTGATACATTTACTAATGCAACTCCACCTACAGAGTCATGTTCATTTTTAGCAACAAGTATTGCATCTTTTTGAAATTGTTCTTTATCTTTATCTAATGCAAAAATTTCCGAGTTTTTTGCATAGTCAAAGTCAAAATTAGATGCTTTTATTCCATCTATTTCACAAATTCCACTTTTTACAACTATTCCTAACTCTTTTAACATCATTTTTGCAATAGCACCAGCTGCCACTCTAGCGGCTGTTTCTCTTGCACTACTTCTTCCACCACCTCTATAATCTCTTGTTCCATATTTATTGAAGTAAGTAAAGTCAGCATGTCCAGGTCTAAATAAATCTTTTACATTTGTATAATCTTTACTTTTTTGATTTTCATTGAATATAACCATTGCAATAGGTGTACCTGTACTTACACCTTCAAATACACCTGAAAGAATCTCAACTTTGTCTGATTCTTTTCTTGCTGTTGCATATTCATTTTGCCCTGGTTTTCGTCTATCCATCTCTTCTTGGATAAAACTTTCATCTATTTTAAGTCCGGCTGGAACTCCATCAACTATACAACCTAAAGCTTTTCCATGACTTTCTCCAAAAGTTGTAAAAGTAAATTTTTGTCCAAAACTATTCATATTTCCTCCAATTATGCCTTTTGCATATTATTTCTGGTTCTAATTTTTTAGTGCTTTGCACTTTTTTAATTAAAAGTGTTTTAATTTTTTAATTTATCAATTGCAATTTTTGCAACAGCTTGTTGTGCTAATTTTTTACTTTTTCCTATAGCTCTTCCATAAGTTTTTCCATCTATCCAAATTGATACTTCAAACTCTTTTTTATGGTCAGGTCCATAAGAACCTTCTATTCTATACTCTGGAATTGTTCCAAATTCAGCTTGAGTAATCTCTTGTAATGCTGTTTTATAATCACTAAATAAAACATCTAGATTAATCTTATCATATGAACTTTCAAGTAGTTCTAAAATAATTGGTTTTAAAACCTCAAGACCTGATTCTAAATATATAGCACCCATTATTGCTTCAAAAGCATCAGAAAGAATTGAAGCTTTACTTCTACCTTTGTTTCTCTCTTCTGCATTTGATATAAATATATAATCACCAAGTTTTATCTCTTTTGCAAGTTTTGTAAATCCTGTTTCATTTACAAGTGAAGCTCTTATTTTTGATAAATCTCCCTCATTTGAGTTTGGAAATTTTTTAAAAAGATATTCTCCAACAATCAAGTTCAAAACTGCATCACCTAAAAACTCTAACCTTTCATTGTTATAAGGTTTTTTATAGCTTTTATGTGTAAGTGCTTCGATTATCAGATCTTTGTTTTTAAACTGATAACCCAAACACTTTTCTAACTGCGAGTAATCATTCATTTAATAGTTCTCCTTAATTGATTCTGCTTTTGAACGTGCAAGTATATCACATCTTTCATTATGTTCATGTCCATCATGACCTTTTACCCAAACAGCATTTATTTTATGGGGTTTTGAAACCTCTACATACTCTTGCCACAATTCACAATTTTTAACTGGTTTTTTAGCAGCTGTTCGCCAATTATTTTTTATCCAAGAGTTTAACCATTCATTTATACCTTTTACCACATATGTTGAATCAGAAATGATATTTACATCACATGGTTCTTTTAACGCTTTTAAACCTTCAATTACACCTTTAAGTTCCATTTGATTGTTTGTAGTATTATCAACTGCACCACTTAACTCTTTTTCATGTCCATTATATTCCAAAATTGTACCCCATCCACCAGGACCAGGATTTCCTAAACTAGAACCATCACTGTAAAGATTGATTTGCTTCACTGATACCTTTCACTAAATAGTATTTTATATTAAAAGACAAAATATCATGACACCTAGGGCATCTTGTGTCAAATATTGGATGGGTATGTTTACATGATGAACAAATAAATTCAAAGTCTATAGAAGCTGGTACTTTATGTTCATGATTATTTAAGGCAATTAATACATCAAAAACAAAATCATCACTGTGACTAGCAGTTTTTAAATAACCTTTTGCACTGTAAAGTTCATTTAAAAATTTATTATTACCTATCTTATCAAAATTTATATCATCAAAATTTAAGTACCATAAAATATCAACAATTTTTTTAAGATTAAACTCTTCAAAATGTTCCCAGAAAAACTCTTTATTATATTGTATAAAATATTGCACAACAAGTCTTTCTATTAGTTGATTTTCTTTAAAAAGCGAATATAGTTTTTCACCTTTTTTTTCAAATGATTCAACAGGATCATTTATAATAATTAATGCTTCAATAAAAACTTTATCTTTTTTAGTATCACTACCTAACTCATCCAAACACTCTACTACCTCTTTAGCTTGAGAGTATTCTTTTAGTTTTTCATTTATTATTAGTAAATATTTTAATGCTTTTAGGTTTCTTGGAGAAAATTTTAAAATTCTTAAAAATATCTCTCTTGAACGTTGCATAAAACCACCTTTAAAATAAGTAGTTCCTAAAAGTTCCAAAACTTCCTCTTTTTTTACCCTATCTGTAACATGTTCTAAAAGTGCCAAATATACAGATATAGCTTTGTTGTAATCACCTTTGTGTAAAAAAGTAGAAGCTAATAATAAAATAGAATCAAAAGGTAAATTATAAGTTTTATATAGATGTACGTAATCTTCCTCTTTTAATTTTCCAATTTCAAATCTTTTTAATAGCTTTCTATAATCTCTTCTTGCACGTCTTTCTTTATAAAGACTAAAAGAATAAGTTATAAAAGAGATGAAAAAAATCAAAGTAAATAATACAATTATCCCAAATAAGGGGTCTCTATACTCTAAAACTAAACTATCCAATAAAATCCCTAAAATATTTTGTAAAAAAATATAACATAAAAGGGCATACAAAATAATAAAAGGGTATAATTTTTAAATGATTACAAAAGATTCTATAGAAAATCTCAAAAACCATCTTGATATTGTTGACGTTGTTTCTCAGTTTATAGAACTGAAAAAAAGTGGTGCAAATTTTAAAGCTTGTTGCCCTTTTCATGGAGAAAGTACCCCTTCTTTTGTTGTAAGTCCAGTTAAACAAATTTATCATTGTTTTGGATGTGGAGTAGGTGGTGATTCAATAAAGTTTGTTATGGAATATGAAAAACTTTCATACCCTGAAACTATTGAAAAATTGGCTTCTATGTACAATGTTTCATTAAATTATGACAATAATAATCAAAAAAAACAAGATTTAAAAATTTTAGAAGATGTAAATAAGTTTTATCAAAAACTATTTGTAAATAATAAAACAGCTAAAGATTATATTCATAGTAGAGGAATCTCAGAGTTTTCTATAGAAAAATTTGAGATAGGTTTTGCTCCAACTTCAGCAGATACTTTAAATTTTTTAAAAAACAATTATTACAATTTAGCTGAAGCAAAAGAATTAGGGGTAATAGATACTGGAACTAATGGACTTTATGCAAGATTTATAGAAAGGATAACTTTCCCTATATATTCTTTAAACGGTAAAATTGTAGGTTTTGGTGGAAGAACAATCACTGGGCACAATGCAAAATATGTAAACTCTCCACAAACTAAAGTGTTTAATAAATCAAAACTTTTATATGGTTATAACATAGCTAAAGAAAATATTTATAAAAAAAATAGAATTATAATAACAGAAGGGTATTTAGATGTGATTATGCTACATCAAGCAGGTTTTAATACAGCGGTAGCAACACTTGGAACTGCTTTGACAAAAGATCATTTACCACTTATAAGAAGAGGTGAACCTCAAGTTATTGTAGCATATGATGGTGATGGTGCAGGGTTAAATGCTGCTTTTAAAGCTTCTATTATGTTATCCCAAGGCGAATTTGAAGGTGGTGTAGTAATATTTGGAGAGGGAAAAGACCCAGCTGATATGGTAAAAGATGGAAAAGTGGAAGAGTTAAATAAAATTTTTGCAAATCCAAAACCTTTTATCAACTATGCAATCGATTATATAATAGATAAATATGATATAAATAATCCAAGTCAAAAACAAAAAGCATTACTTGAAGCAAATGAGTATCTAAAATCTTTAGGTATTATTTATCAAGATGAATATAAAAGATATATAGCTCAAAAATTAAATGTAAGAGAAAATTTGGTAAAAGTTAGTTCTGATGTTATTAGAAAAACAGAAGTAAATTTAAGTAAAATAGATATAGCTGAGTTGTGTATCATAAAAGCTATTTTAGAAAGTCCTAAAAGACTTGATACTGTTTTAGATATAATTGATTCTTCAATGTTTGAATACCATAGAGATGAGTTTGAATTACTTTTAGAAGATATAAATCATCAAAGTCTAAATGGAATAATCTTAAATGATAAACTTGAATCTTATGATGATATTAGATTAAATAGTGAACTTATAATACTTCTTCATAAATTTTATAGTAAAAAATTAACTTCTATAAAATATGATGATACTTTGAGTTTAAAAGAAAAAGGGATTTCTCTTAGAAAAGTACAAGATTCACTAAGACAATTAAAACAAGGTAAATTAGTAAATTATAATTTGTAATTTATTGAAATACTATTTTCTTTTTTGTAGAATTTCACAAATTAAAAAAATAGGATATTTTATGGAAATTATTGAAACAAAAAATGCACCTGCTGCAATTGGACCTTATTCACAAGCTATTAAAGCAAATGGACTTATTTACACATCTGGTCAAATACCTTTAACTCCTGATGGAGAACTTGTTGAAAGAGATATTAAAAAACAAACAAGACAAGTTTTAGAAAACTTAAAAAATATTTTAGAAGAAGCAAAAAGTGGTTTTGACAAAGTTATAAAAGTTACAATATTTTTAGAAAATATGGATGATTTTGCAATTGTAAATGTACTTTATGCTGAAGCCTTTGGAGACCACAAACCCGTAAGAAGCACTGTTGCAGTAAGAACTTTACCAAAAAATGTTATGGTTGAGATGGATGTAATTGCATTACCATACGATTATTGTTAAAATATATTCGCTTAAAGAAAGTTTAAACTAAGATTAGATATTATTTCGTCCCGTTAAATAGATTAGTTAATAAAAGATTGATAAAAACAGAGGATGAAGTATGTACGCAATTATTAAGTGTGGTGGAAAACAGTATAAAGTATCAGAAGGTGATATCCTAGATGTAGATTATACTGGTAAAGCTGCTAAAGAAACTCTTGAAATCACTGATGTTTTAGCTGTAAATGATGGTGAGCTAAAAACTGGTGATGCTGTTTCTACTGCAAAAGTAGAAGCTGAAGTTGTATTAGATGGAACTGGTGTAAATAGAGCTAAAAAAGTTATCATTTACAAAAAAAGAAGAAGAAAAGATTCTAAGTTAAAAAGAGGTTTCAGAAAAAGCTTCACTAAAATTAGAATTACTAAAATCGCTGCATAAGTTTAAGGAGATAAAGTATGGCTCACAAGAAAGGTCAAGGATCTACTCAGAATAATAGAGATTCAGCTGGTAGAAGATTAGGGGTTAAGAAATTTGGTGGTGAGACAGTTAGAGCTGGAAATATCATCATTAGACAAAGAGGTACAAAAGTACACTGCGGAGAGAACGTAGGTATTGGTAAAGACCACACTATTTTTGCATTAATTGATGGTGTAGTTAAATTTGAAGTAAAAGACAAAGACAGAAAAAAAGTTTCAGTTTACGCTGCTTCATAATTTAGATTTGGTTTTCAATTCTCAAAGGGTGTAGGTATATAACCTGCACCCTTTTTTTGTTTATTTGTATAGGAGTTACAAGTGTTTATAGATAGTGTTAAATTTACCGTTTCCTCTGGAAAAGGTGGACAAGGTTGTTCGTCTTTTAGAAGAGAAAAGTTTGTTATAAAAGGTGGACCAGATGGTGGAGATGGTGGAAAAGGTGGAGATGTAATATTTTTAGTAAATAATAATACAGACACACTATCATGGTACAAAGGAAGAAATATTCTAAGAGCTGATAAAGGAAGACCTGGTGAAGGGCGAAGAAAAACTGGAAAATCTGCTGAGCCTTTAGTACTTGTTGTACCTCCTGGAACTCAAGTAATAGATGAAGAAACAAATGAAGTTTTACTTGATTTACTTGAAGAGGGTCAAAGAGAAGTATTTTTAGAAGGTGGAAAAGGTGGATTAGGTAATACACACTTTAAAAACTCTAGAAATCAAAGACCTACATATTTTCAACCAGGTTTACCAGGTGTTACAAAAGAGATAAGACTAGAATTAAAACTTATTGCAGATGTAGGACTTGTTGGTTATCCAAATGTAGGAAAATCTACACTAATCTCAACACTATCAAATGCAGCTCCTGAAATTGCAAACTATGAATTTACAACATTAACTCCAAAGCTTGGAGTTGTTGAAGTTGGTGAATATAACTCTTTCGTTATGGCAGATATCCCAGGTATTATTGATGGTGCAAGTGAAGGAAAAGGTTTAGGTTTAGAATTTCTAAGACATATTGAAAGAACTAAAACTTTATTATTTATGATTGATGTTGCAAACTATAGAACTATTAAAGATCAATATGATGTATTAAAAGAGGAAGTTAAAAAATTCTCAACTGAATTATCTACTAGAAATTTTGCAATTGCTTTAACTAAAATTGATGCATATTATGGTGAAGATTTAAACAGTGATATTATAAAATTCATTGAAGAATTAGGATTAGAGGTGTCAAAATCTAATGAATATGGATTTGGAAAAGATTTACCATATTTTGTTCAAGATTTAACTTTAAATAGATTTGAAAAAGATAAACCATTTTTCATATTGCCTATATCTTCTGTTACACATTTAAATACTAATTCGATAGTATATTCACTATATGAGTTAATAGGACAAAACAAAAAATGAAAAGAATAGTTATAAAAGTGGGAAGTGCTGTTTTAACACAAGATGGTAAACTGGCACTTGATAGATTAAGTAATCTAGTAGACTTAATTGCAACACTAAAAAATAAAAAAAACTATGAAGTTATATTAGTGAGTTCTGGTGCAGTTGCAGCTGGTTTTACATCTATTCAATTAGATAAAAAATTAGTTGCAAATAGACAAGCTTTAGCAGCACTTGGACAACCACTTTTAATGAAACATTATAAAAAAAGATTTAAAGAACATAATATCTTTTGTGCTCAAATGCTTTTGATTGCTGATGATTTTGATTCGAGAAAAAGAACAGCTTTTGCAAAAGGTGCAATTGATATTTTACTTCAAAACAATGTATTACCAATAATAAATGAAAATGATGTAACAGCAACTGATGAACTTCTTTTTGGAGATAATGACCAACTTGCAGCTCATGTTACACATTTTTTTGATGCTGATTTATTAGCTATTTTAACTGATATTGATGGATATTATGATAAAAATCCACATCAATATGATGATGCAATTTTACAAAAATATGTTGACACAATAACAGATGAGATGTTAAGTATAGAACATAATCCAAATACTGTTTTTGCAACAGGTGGAATATCAACTAAATTAAAAGCAGCAGATTTTTTAATCAAAAATAATAAACCAATGTATCTATCTTCTGGATTTGATTTAACAAATGCCTATAGTTTCTTAGTTGATGATAAACATATTAGTGGAACACTATTTAAAAAATAAAAAGATTTAAAATAAGGATATCTATGTCAAAAAGAGTGATTTTTATGGGAACACCAGATTATGCAACAACAATTTTTAAGCAGTTGTTAGAAAGTTCTTATGAGGTTATTGCTCTTTTTACACAACCAGATAAACCTGTAGGAAGAAAACAAGTTATTACTCCTCCTCATATAAAACAATATTGTATAGATAATTCTCTTGAATTGCCAATTTTTCAACCAGAAAAATTAAGAGGAAATACAAAGGCTGAAGAAGAAATAAAACACTTAAATCCAGATTTTATTATTGTAGCTGCTTATGGACAAATCTTACCCAAAGAGATTTTAGATATTGCACCTTGTATTAATTTACATGCTTCTTTATTGCCAAAATATAGAGGTGCAAGTCCTATTCAAGAGGCACTTCTAGAAGATGATGAATATACAGGTGTTACTTCTATGCTTATGGAGGAAGGCCTAGATAGTGGAGATATTTTAGGCTTAGAATATTTAAAAATCACTTCTGCTATGGAAGTAACTGAGGCTTTTAATAAGCTTTCAGATTTAGCAGCAAAATTAACTATAACTACGTTAGATAATTTTGAAAATATTAAGCCTAAAAAACAAAATGAAAATCAAGTAAGTTTTTGTAAAAAGATAAAAAAAGAGTATGGACAAATAGATTTTTCTTCAGCAAAAAAACTCCATTTAAAATATAAAGCTTATAGTTTTTGGCCAGGTATATTTACAATAGATGGTTTAAAATTAAAAGATGTAACATTAGTTGAAAATGATTCTATAAATGAAGAGGGAACTATTTTAGACATAGAAAAAGATTTTATAATTATTGGCTGTAAAAAAGGTTCAATTAAAGTAAAAACTTTACAAATGCCATCTAAAAAAGCCTTAAATACAGCAGATTTTTTAAGAGGAAATCAAAACTTAAAAATTGGCTCAAAATTAAATGAAACACTTTTCCCTGAAAATTATATTTAGGATAAAAAGATTATCCTAAATAGTAATAAAAACCTGTAACACTTAACAAAGAGATTAAAACACCAAATACCAAAGCATTTATTGCAAGTCTTTCATCTAGACCACCTTTAATAGCAAGTACAACAGCCATAGTCATAGGTGGCATTGCTACTTCCAAAATGGTCGTTTTACTCCAAGTATCATCAAGATTGTAAAAAATTGAAAATAAAACTAAAACAATAATCGGTAATAATAACATTTTTATAAAAATAGCGACACTTACTAATTTAAGTTTATAAAAGATATTTTTAACTTCAAGTTTCATACCAATTGCAATCATGGCAATAGGAACTAATGTTGAACCAATAGTTTCAGCTGTATTCATTACAAATGTAGGAATTGTGAATAACTTTAAAAATATAGTTAAAAAGAACATAATAATAGGTGGAAAAAATAGAACACTTCTTGTTATACTTTTAAAATTTACATGTTGTCCACTTCCCCAATTAATTATAATCATTCCAAGACTTACTAATAATAAAAAAGAACCAAATAAGTCATAAATCAAAGCATATACTACATAATCTTGACCATAAAATGAATCAATATATGAAAATCCAATAAAAGAGGTATTTCCAAAAGTTGCAATAATCATAAAAGTAGCTAAAGTTTTTTTATCAAGCTTTAAAAATTTCCCTACAAAATATGAGATTAATAAATTTGCTAAGATAATTGCATTAAACATTAAAATCAATTTTAATGTAGTTTGATTGAGTTCTAATGGGTAAATTTTATAAAATACAATTGCCGGCAATGAAAAGAAAATTACAAATTCAACTAATTCTTTTGAATTATCTTTTATAAAAATTTTGAATAAATATCCTAAAAGCAAATAAAAAGCAATTGGTAAAACAGGGTCTAACATTAATACTCCGAAATAAATTTTTTAGATTGTAATTAATTATTTCTTGAAAAGATATTATATATTATGTATAATCACACATGCAAATTATATTTTTAGAAAAAATTGATTCAACTCATACATATTTAAAACAAAAAATAAAAATAGGTGGATATACTCAACCTTTATGTATTGCAACTGATTATCAAACAAATGGAATTGGAAGTAGAGGAAATTCTTGGCAAGGTGTAAAAGGAAATCTTTTTTTCTCTTTTGTTTTTGAAAAAAAAGATTTACCAAAAGATTTACAACTTCAAAGTGCTTCAATATATTTTTCATATATTTTAAAAGATATTTTAGCCTCTTTAGGCTCTAAAATATGGGTTAAATGGCCAAATGATTTTTATATTGATGATAAAAAAATAGGTGGAACTATTACAACTGCAACTAAAGATTTGATTTTTTGTGGAATAGGTCTAAATTTGATTGATGTAGATAAAGATTACGGAAAATTGGACATTGAAATTGAAATGGAAAAGCTATTGAATAATTATTTTAAAAGTTTAAAAAAAATGCAAACTTGGAAGCAGATTTTTAGTGAGTTTAAGATAGAATTTCAAAGAAGCAAAAATTTCCAAGCTACATTAGAAAATAAAAAAGTTTCATTAGAAAAAGCCATATTAAATGATGATGGTTCTATACAAATTGACGATTCAAAGGTATTTAGTTTAAGATGACAGAAGTAATTGCAATAGCAAATCAAAAGGGTGGTGTTGGTAAAACAACAACTGCTGTCAATTTAAGTGCTGCATTGGCACTTGAAGGTAAAAGAGTTCTTCTAATAGATGCAGATCCGCAAGCAAATGCAACAACATCTTTAGGGTTCCATAGAGATACATATGAATATAATATTTATCATGTAATGCTAGGAACTAAAGAGTTAAATGAGATTATTTTAGATAGCGAAATAGAAAATCTAAAAGTTGCACCATCTAATATTGGACTTGTAGGGATTGAAAAAGAGTTCTATAAAAATACTAAAGAAAGAGAATTAGTATTAAAAAGAAAAATCGATCCAGTAAAAAAAGATTATGATTATATAATTATTGATTCACCTCCAGCACTTGGACCAATCACAATAAATACACTTAGTGCATCGACATCTGTATTAATTCCTATACAGTGTGAGTTTTTTGCACTTGAAGGTTTAGCACAATTATTAAACACTATTAAGTTAGTTAAACAAACAATTAATAGACAATTACAAATTAGAGGATTTTTACCAACAATGTATAGTTCTCAAAATAATTTGTCAAAACAAGTATTTGCAGATCTTGCACAACATTTTGAAAATAAACTATTTAAAGTTGATGAAAGTTCTTATGTAGTTATACCTAGAAACATCAAACTAGCGGAATCACCAAGTTTTGGTAAGCCAATTATGTTATATGATGCGGCAGCTATTGGAACTAAGGCATATACAAATCTAGCTAGAGCAATAGCTGGTTAATTTTTATTTAGGATTTTTTAATGGCATTAGGTAGAGGATTAGGTGAATTATTAGGTGAAGTTGAGACAGCATACAATAACTCAAATAAGAGTTCAAAAAGTGGTGTTGTAGAGATTGAAGTTAATAAAATTAAACCAAATCCAAATCAGCCAAGAAGAATATTTGATGAAGAAAAACTAAAAGAGTTATCTGATTCGATTGTAGCTCATGGATTAATTCAACCAGTTACAGTTATAGAATCATCTGATGATGAATATACTTTAATTGCAGGTGAGAGAAGACTTAGAGCTCATAAATTAGCTAATTTAGAAGTTATTAAAGCGATTATAGTTGATATTGAAGAATTAAGACTAAGAGAATTAGCTTTAATAGAAAATATCCAAAGAGATGACTTAAATGTTATAGAATTAGCTTATTCTTATGCACAACTTATAAATGAACATAATATAACACATGAAGAATTATCAAAAAGAGTATTTAAAAGTAGGACATCTATTACAAATACATTAAGATTACTTCAATTATCATCATATGTACAGCAAATGCTTGCAAATGATAAAATTAGTGCAGGGCATGCAAAGGTATTATTAGGACTTGACGAAGAGACTCAAAAGAAAGTAGTAGACTCTATTTCTGGTCAAAAACTTTCAGTAAGAGAAACAGAAGATTTAGTAAGAGAACTTAAATCTTCAGAAAAAAATAGTGAGAAAAAAAGTAACAAAAATAAAAAAGAAAATTTTGATTTTTCTCCCTTAGAAAATGCAATAAAAACTCTTAAAAATTCCCAACTTAAGGTTAAAGCAGAGAAGAACTACTTTAAAATTGAAATCAAGTCTCAAGAAGACATTGAGAAGATTTCTAATTACTTTGGTAACACTTTGTAATTTTCTTTTGCCAATTTACACATTTTAATCAACTTTTATAAATTCTTTCGATAAAATATAAGCAGTTTTAGTCAAACTAAACTGTAAAAAATATGGAGGAATGAATGTTAGACATAAGTCCTGTATTACTGCTTAGCTCAGGAATTATTTTTCTTTTAGTTGTAGCATATCTAAACAGCAGTCTATTCGTGCCACTATTAAAGCATATGGATGACAGATCTGAATCTATTAAAAAAGATTTAGCTAGTGCTCAGTCAAACTCTGCTGATGTTGATGGTATGTTAGAAGAAGCAAGTCATATTATTGCTGAAGCTAAAAAAGAAGCAGCTGTTATTAGAGATAAAGCTTATACTGAAGCAAAAGAAATCGCTGATGCTAAACTTGCGAGTGCTAAAGAGGAACTAGAAGCTAAAACAGCTAAATTCATCGAAGAATTAACAGCTGAAAAAGTAGCTTTAAAAGAATCATTAGTAGCTGCAATGCCTCAATTTAATGAGAGCCTAAAAGCTAAGATTAGCTCAATTTAATTAGGAGGTTAAGGTTGAAAAAAAGATTGTTATTACTTGGATTAGCTTTAGCTCCTATGGCGTTATTTGCTAGTAGTGAAGGTGCGGAAACTGATATTGTTCAAAGAACCGTTAACTTTGTAATATTTGCTGGAATTTTGTGGTATTTACTTGCTGATAAATTGAAAGCATTTTTTGCAGATAGAACAGCTTCTATTCAAGCAGAGCTAGACAAAGTACAAGATACTTTAAAAGCTTCTCAAGATAAAGTTGATGATGCTGCTAAAAAATTAGAAGAAGCAAAAGTTCTTGCAGCTGAGATTGTTGAAGGTGCTAAAGCTGATATTGATTCAGTTAAAGCAAAAGTAACACAAGCTGTAGAGAATGAAATTGCAAACCTAAATAGAGGTTTTGATGAAAGAACAAAAGTTGAGACATCAAAAGCAAAAAGAGAAATTGTTTCAGAAATTCTTAATGAACTATTAAGTTCAGACAATGTTTCATTAACTCAAGATGAGTTAGCAAATATTGTTCTTAAGAAGGTTGCATAATGAATGATTTAATAGCAAAAAGATACGTAAAAGCATTGATTGATGGTAAAGATTTACAATCTGCAACAGCAGTTTGTAGTGATTTAAAAACTATCTCTTCTGCTTTTGGGGAAGATAAATTTGTCTCTATTGTTACTTCATCGGAAGTAAAAAGTAGTGATAAGGTTGAATTAATTATTTCATTTTTAGACAATAGTAGTGATGATGTAAAAAATTTAATCAAATTGTTAGGTGCTAACAAAAGATTAAATATCATTCCTGATATTGTATGCGAATTAGAAACACAAATTGCAAAAATGAATAATTCATATACAGGTGTTGTTTATACAAACAAAGAATTATCTGCTGAATATATGTCTTCAATTGAAGCACAATTTAGTAAAAAATTCGATGTTACGTTATCACTATCGCAAGATGTTTGTGATTACGATGGTATCAAGGTTGATATTGATAGTCTTGGAGTTGAGATTTCATTCTCAAAAGATAGACTTAAATCACAAATGATTGATCATATTTTAAAAGCAGTTTAGAACTTATAAAGGAGAAATTGAATGGGTGCAAAAATTCAAGCAGATGAAATCAGTTCTATCATCAAAGAGAGAATTGACAACTTTGAATTAAATGTAGATGTTAGTGAAACTGGGAAAATCATCTCTTTTGCAGATGGTATTGCTCAAGTTTACGGTCTTAAAAATGTTATGGCTGGTGAGCTTGTAGAGTTTGAAAATGGTGAAAGAGGGTTAGCTTCTAACTTAGAAGAGTCTTCAGTTGGTGTTGTTGTACTTGGTTCTGGAAATGGACTTAGAGAAGGTTCTTCTTGTAAGAGACTTGGAAAATTATTAGAAACTCCAGTTGGTGATGCAATGGTTGGTAGAGTTGTAAATGCTCTTGGAGAAGCTATTGATGGAAAAGGTGCAATTGAATCATCAGAGACTAGACTTGTTGAAGAAAAAGCTCCTGGAATTATGGCTAGAAAATCAGTTCATGAGCCATTACAAACTGGTATTAAAGCAATTGATGCACTAGTTCCAATTGGAAGAGGTCAAAGAGAGCTTATTATTGGAGATAGACAAACTGGTAAAACTACTGTTGCAATTGATACAATTCTTAACCAAAAAGGTGAAGATGTAATTTGTATTTATGTTGCAATCGGTCAAAAAGCTTCTTCAGTTGCTTCTGTTGTTAGAACATTAGAAGAGGGTGGAGCAATGGATTACACTATCGTTGTAAACGCTGGTGCTTCTGATTCTTCAGCATTACAATTCTTAGCACCATATACAGGTGTTACTATTGGTGAGTATTTCAGAGATAATGGTAAGCATGCATTAATTATCTATGATGATTTATCAAAACACGCAGTTGCATATAGAGAGATGTCTTTATTATTAAGAAGACCTCCAGGTAGAGAGGCGTTCCCAGGGGATGTATTCTATCTACACTCAAGACTTTTAGAAAGAGCTGCTAAAATGTCTGATGAAAGAGGTGCTGGTTCTATGACTGCATTACCAATTATTGAAACTCAAGCTGGTGATGTTGCTGCATATATTCCAACAAACGTTATTTCTATTACAGATGGTCAAATCTTCCTTGAAACTAACCTATTTAACTCAGGTATCAGACCTGCGATTAACGTTGGTTTATCAGTATCAAGAGTTGGTGGGGCTGCACAAATTAAAGCTACAAAACAAGTTGCGGGTACACTTAAACTTTCTTTAGCACAATATAGAGAGCTTGAAGCATTTGCACAATTTGCATCTGATCTTGATGAATCAACTAGAAAAGAGCTAGAATTAGGTCAAAGAATGGTTGAAGTATTAAAACAAGGTGTTAATAAACCTCTAGTTATTGAAAAACAAATTGTTGTTATTTATGCTGGAACAAAAGGTTACTTAAATGACGTTGCAGTTGGTGATGTAGTTAAGTTTGAAAATGAGTTACATGCATTTATTGAACAAAAATATGCAAATATTTTAGATTCAATTAAAACTTCTAAAAAATTAGATGATGATACAGAATCAGCATTAAAAGCTGCATTAGAAGAGTTTAAAACTGTTTTTAGTGCAAAATAAGGATTAGCAAATGGCTAACTTAAAAGAGATTAAAATAAAAATTGGAAGTGTTAAAAACACTCAGAAGACTACAAAAGCTATGAAGCTTGTATCTTCTGCAAAACTTACTAGAACTAGACAATTGTCTGAGCAAGCTAGAAGTTATGCTAAGAAGATAAATGAAGTTTTATCTGAGATCGCAAATAGAGTTAGCAAAGTTCAAGAAGGGGGAAACAAAGAAAAAGCGTTTACTCCAAATGAAAATCCAAAAACTGTTGATATAGTTTTTGTAACTGCTGACAAAGGACTTTGCGGTGGTTTTAATATGGCAACAATTAAATCTGTAAATAGACTTGCAGCTGATCTTGAATCAAAAGGTTCAAAAGTTAGATATAGAGTAGCTGGTAGAAAAGGTGTTGATTTCTTTTCTTTCCAAAAAATTGAAATGATTCAAAAAGCTACAGATTTATCTTCTGCACCTGATTATGATAGAGCTGTTGATTTTATTAAAGATGTTGTAACAGATTTCCAAAATGGTGAAACTGATAAAGTTATACTAGTTTACAATGGATTTCTTAACATGCTTACTCAAGAAGTAAGAGTAACAGAATTGTTACCAATTAGCTTAGATAATGCAGAAGTTTCTGAAACTGAAACATCTATGCTAGAAATTGAACCAGATGATGATGAAGAAGTGTTAGAAGAATTAACAGGTAAATATATTGATTTCAATATGTATTACGCATTAATTGACTCTTTAGCAGCTGAACATTCTGCAAGAATGCAAGCAATGGAAGCTGCAAGTAAAAATGCAAAAGAGAGAGTTGATTCTTTAACTGTAGAATATAACAAAGCTAGACAAGCTGCAATTACAACAGAGCTGATAGAGATTATCAGTGGTGTTGAATCATTAAAATAATACAAAGGAGCTGCCCGTATGAAAGGTAAAATTATTCAGGTAATGGGTCCAGTCGTAGATGTAGAGTTCGACGGATATTTACCAGAAATTAATGAAGCTATAGATGTAACTTTAGCTGATGCTAACAAAGATAGATTAGTTCTTGAAGTTGCTGCTCACATTGGTGACAGTAGAGTTAGAACTATTGCAATGGATATGACTGAAGGTTTAACAAGAGGTCAAGAGTGTACTGCTACAGGTGGACCTATTCAAGTTCCAGTTGGAGAAGCTGTACTTGGAAGAATTTTTAACGTTATTGGTGATCCAGTTGATGAAGGTGAAGCAATCCCTGCTGAAACTGAAAGATGGTCGATTCACAGAGCTGCTCCTACTTTTGAAGAGCAATCAACAAAAACAGAAATGTTTGAAACAGGTATCAAAGTAGTTGACTTACTTGCTCCTTATTCAAAAGGTGGTAAAGTTGGACTATTCGGTGGTGCTGGTGTTGGTAAAACAGTTATTATTATGGAGCTTATCCATAACGTTGCGTTCAAACACTCTGGTTACTCAGTATTTGCTGGTGTTGGTGAAAGAACAAGAGAAGGTAATGACCTTTATCACGAAATGAAAGATTCTAACGTACTTGACAAAGTTGCATTATGTTATGGTCAAATGTCTGAGCCTCCAGGTGCAAGAAACAGAATTGCATTAACTGGTCTTACTATGGCTGAGTATTTTAGAGATGAAAAAGGTCTTGATGTACTTATGTTCGTTGATAATATCTTTAGATTTGCACAATCAGGTTCTGAGATGTCAGCAATTTTAGGAAGAATTCCTTCAGCAGTTGGTTACCAACCAACACTTGCTTCAGAAATGGGTAAATTACAAGAAAGAATTACTTCAACTAATAAAGGTTCAATTACTTCTGTTCAAGCTGTTTATGTACCAGCGGATGACTTAACTGACCCAGCTCCTGCTTCAGTATTCGCGCACTTAGATGCTACAACAGTACTTAACAGAAAAATTGCTGAAAAAGGTATCTACCCTGCAGTTGATCCACTAGATTCTACTTCAAGAATTTTAAGTGCAGATATTTTAGGTGAAGAGCATTATTCAGTAGCAAGAGGTGTTCAATCAGTTCTTCAAAAATACAAAGATTTACAAGATATTATTGCAATTCTTGGTATGGATGAGTTATCAGAAGCTGATAAATTAGTTGTTGCAAGAGCTAGAAAAATCGAGAGATTCCTTTCTCAACCATTCTTCGTTGCTGAAGTATTTACAGGATCTCCAGGTAAATATGTTGAATTAAACGATACAATCGCTGGATTCAAAGGTATCTTAGATGGTAAATACGACGATATTCCAGAAATGGCATTCTATATGGTTGGTGGAATAGACGAGGTTTTAGCAAAAGCTGAGGGAATGAAATAATAAAAGGCGGCTTTATGGATACATTAAAATTATCGATAGTTGCACCAAATGGTCAAATTTTTAGTGACGATGTAAAAAGCGTAACTCTTCCTGGGAAAGAGGGAGAGTTCGGGGTATTACCTGGACATGCTTCTTTAGTATCATCATTAACAGTTGGCGTAATTATTATAGAAAAAGCGGGTTCAACTGAAGCAGTAGCTATTAACTGGGGACATGTAAAAGTTTCTGAAAGCTCTGTTGATGTATTAGTAGATGGAGCAGTAGCATTAACTTCTGGTGCTGACTCTGAAATTGCTAAAAATATTGAAGCTGCAAAAAATTTAGTAAACTCTGTTAAAGATGCAAATGTATCTTTAGCACATGTTGAAGCAAAAATCAATTCATTTGCGTAGTCTATGATTGATTCTACTTTAAATTACTTAAGTAATGGTAGTGCAATAACACTTTTAGTGTTATTGACACTCTCATTTTATTTTATATTCATTTTCTGGGTATTTATTTATAGATTTCTTTCTTTAAAATCTTCTATTTTTAATGAAGAAAAATCTCTTGATTCTTTAACTTCAAGAAGTACTACTTTAAGCCCCTTATCTGCATTAAATAAATGTTGTAATGGTATACATCAAAAAGAGCTTTTACATGCATGCGAGATTAATATTATCAAAGATGCAAGTGTTGGAATATCTTGGTTATCTATTGTAGCTTCTACTGCACCATTTATTGGCTTATTTGGAACAGTTGTTGGTATTTTAGAATCATTTGCTAAATTCTCAGGTCAATCAAAAGTTGGTTTTTCAATTATTGCACC
Organism: Arcobacter sp.; assembly: GCA_003252105.1. Taxonomy (GTDB): domain Bacteria; phylum Campylobacterota; class Campylobacteria; order Campylobacterales; family Arcobacteraceae; genus Halarcobacter. The sequence goes on along the minus strand of QKDL01000047.1, from coordinate 14,456 downwards.
AGCAATTAGTGAAGCATTAGTTGCTACTGCAGCTGGAATTTTTGTGGCAATATTTGCTTATACTTTCCACCAGATTTTAGTTAGAAAAGTTTATGAATTGAATACTTACTTAAAGGCACAATCTCAAATCTTAATCGCTAAAGGTTAATTGTATGTATGATTACAATCAAAAACCTGATTTAAATATTACACCTTTAGTTGATATTATGCTTGTATTACTTGCTATTTTAATGGTTACAGCTCCTGTTATAGAGTTTGAAGAACCGATTAATTTACCACAAGGCAGTAGGTCAAAACAAGTACAAGAACTGAAAAAGATTGATATTTTAGTTACAAAAGATAAAGTTGTAATGATAAATAAACAAAAGTATTCATTTGATAATTTTGCAGATAACTTTGTACTTTTTGCAAAGGAAAAAGATAGAAAAACACCAATACACATTCGTGCAGAAAAATCTCTTATTTATGATGATATTATTTATGTATTAAAATCAGTAAAAGAAGCAGGTTTTTTCAAAGTATCACTTATAACTGATGGATAATTTATGCAAGATAAACGTTATTTTTATATTGCTGGAACCATATCTTTAACTTTATATTTCACTTTTTGTTTTTTTCTTTTAATATATATTAATGCTCCAAAACCTAAAAAATATGATGCATTTTCCAAAACAACTGTTTTAGAACTTGAACTAATATCTACAAAAGATACAAAAAATAGAATAGAAAAAAAGGTTGAAAAAGTAGTTGAAAAAGTTGTAGAAAAATCAACCTCTAAATCTAGTGAAAAAAAAGCAGATTTTAAATCTTTGTTTGCTAATGTGAAAACTACAAATAAAACAGTTGCCGAAAAAGAAGTTAATAATGTTATTTCAAGTTCTGATCCAAGTAGATATAAATCAAAATTTGAAAAACAAAAAAAGAGCAATAATATATCTGTTTCAAAGTTGTTAAGTGATATAAAGACAACTACAAAAATGAGTATAAGTGCAAGTGCTAAAGATAATAATGATCCATACTATTCAAAAATTTATGAACTTTTAGCTTCACGATGGAACCCAACAACAATAGGTTCAAATTTAGAAGCAAAAGTTTTGATAATAATATCAAGTAATGGAGAGTTTGATTATAGATTTATTAAATATTCAAATGATGATAGATTTAATGATTCTTTAAAAAGTTTTTTAGATAGCCAAAAAGATGTAGCTTATCCTCCACATAATAAAGGTAATAGAACAGATATAGAGGTTTTATTTAAATCAAAGGAGTAATATGAAAAAAATTCTTTTAGTATGTATAGTTTTTATAAATTTTTTATTTGCAGTTGATGCTCAACTTGAGATTGTAAAAGAGGGTAAAAAACTTCCTAAGATTGTTGTTTCAGTTTCAACAAATGCAATGAATGATTTTATGGCAAAAAAAATAAAATCTATGATTGAAAAAGATTTAGATGTAAGTGGGCACTTTGAAATAGTAAGGATTAATCATAGTGTTGATTATAATAAAATACCTGATATGTTAGCTTTATCAAATCAAGGGATTGATCTATTTTTAAATCTAAATACAAATATAAGTAGTTTTGCTGGTTTTACATTGTTAACTAAACTTTATGATGTAAATTCAAAAGTTTTAGTTTCTAATAAAACTTTTACAACATCAAAAAAAGATAGGTATCCTTTTTTAGCGCATAGATCAGCAATTTCTGTTAACAAATATCTAAATGCTCCTCCAATTGATTGGATGGATAAGTTTGTGATTTTTTCACAATATAAAAGTGCAAAAAAAGCTGATATAATTATTGCTGATTATACATTGACTTTTCAATTACCAGTAATTAGAGGTGGATTGAATATATTCCCTAAATGGGCAGATAAAAAACAACAAAGTTTTTATTATACTACATATGATAAAGGGATACCAACACTTGTAAAGACAAATATATATACAAGAGAAAGACAAACAATTATGAAAAGTGAAGGTATGGTTGTTTGTTCTGATGTAAGTGAAGATGGTAAAAAACTTTTAATAACTGCAAGTCCAGATTATCAACCTGATGTTTATTTATATGACACTATAAGAAAATCAAAAGTGAGACTTACTACATACAAAGGTATTGATGTTGGAGCACATTTTGTAGAAAATGATTCTAAAATTGTTTTTGTATCTGATAGATTAAAGCATCCAAATATCTTCTCTAAAAAAATTGGAGAAAGAGGTGTTCAAAGACTTGTTTATCATGGAAACAACAATTCATCTGTTACAACATATAAAGATTATGTTGTTTATACTAGTAGGGATAAACAAAATCAATTTGGTGGGCAAACATTTAATTTATACTTAATGTCAACGAAAAGTGATTTTCTTAAAAGACTTACTTCTAATGGAAGTAATCAGTTTCCTAAATTTTCAGAAGATGGAGAGTCTGTAATTTTTTTAAAAACAGTAAATAATAGAAGTTCAATAGGAATAGTTAGATTGAACTATGATAAATCTTTTCTTTTCCCTTTATCAAATGGAAAAATCCAATCAATTGATTGGTAATCTTATAAACTTACAAAAAATACTTACAAATATATTCTAGTTTCATTATAATTTTACAAAGGAGTAAAAAATGAAACTAGGAATATCTTCTTGTCTTTTAGGGACAATGTGTCGTTATGATGGTGGTCATTCAAGAGATAAATTTATTGTTAATCAATTATCAGAGTATTTTGAGTTTGATTCTTTTTGTCCTGAAAGATTAGTATTCCCAACTCCAAGACCTGCAATTAGATTAGTACGAAGCAATGGAATCGTATCAATAAGAACTTCCAATGATAATAAAGATGTTACTAATATAGTAACAAAGATATCAAAAGAGCTTGTAGAAAAAATTGAAGATAATCAATTGTATGGATTTATACTAAAATCAAAATCTCCAACATGTGGTATGGAAAGAGTAAAAATCTATCCAGATAAGAAAAATGGACAAAGTGAAAATGTTGGTATTGGAGCATTTGCAAAAGAACTAAAAGAGAAGTTTCCATATTTACCTATGGAAGAAGAGGGTAGATTAGGTGATCCTTGGTTAAGAGAAAATTTTCTTATGCAGGTTTTTGCATATAAGTCATTGTTTGAATTATTGCAATCAAATCCTTCAATAAATGATTTAGTTGAGTTTCACACTTCCTATAAATATTTGATTTATTCAAAATCACATGACTCTTATAAAAACTTAGGAAATATAGTTGCAAATAGAGATAAAAGACCTTTAAATGTTGTATTAGAAGATTATAAATCACTATTTTTAGAAGCTATTTCTCAAAAAGGGACTATAAAAAATACATACAATGTTTTACTTCATATCTATGGATATTTCAAAAAAAATATCACAAAAGAGGAGAAAGAAGAGATTTTAGAAACAATGGAGGATTTTAAAAAAGAGATTATTCCATTAATTGCAGTAATTAAAATTATAAAACTTTATGTAAATAAGTTTGATATTGAGTATTTAAAAAAACAAGTATTTTTAAAACCCTATCCAAAAGAGTTAGCTCTACGGTCAAAAGTTGAGGCATATAGATGAAACAGATAGTTTGGTTTAGAAGGGATTTAAGAGTAGAAGACAATGCAATCTTAGCTAATGCAAAAGATGAAGTATTACCTATATTTATCTTTGATAAAAATATTTTAGATAATTTACCATCTGATGATAAAAGGGTAACTTTTATCTATGATGCAGTTTTAAAACTAAAACTAAAACTTCAATCTATTGGTTTAGATTTAGCTATATTTTATGATTATCCAAAAAATGTTTTTGAAAACTTAGCAATACTAGGGTTTGATGAAACTCTTTGTTCTATCGATTTTGATGATTATGCAAAAAAAAGAGATATAGAGATTGAATCAATTATTCCTCTAAAAAGATATTTAGATTCATTTATTTTAAATCCCAATGAACATCTAAAAGCAGATGGAAATCCATATAAAGTTTTTACACCATTTTATAAATCATTAAATATATTAACTGCTTCAAATAGTATTGAAGAGTATAAGAGAAATAAAGATTTAAAAAAGTTTGAGTTTGATTATGAAAATATTCCCTCTTTAGAACAACTAGGATTCAAAAAACAAAAGCTAACTGCATTTTTATACAAAGAGCCACAAAAGCTTTTTGAAGACTTTTTAATAAAACTAGATAACTATCAAGAGGATAGAGATTTCTTTTATAAAGATGCAACCTCTAATATATCTGTTCACTTAAGATTTGGTTTGGTTTCACCAAGACAGGTTTTTAACTATTTTAGACAGTTTGAAAATAGTGATTTTTTTATTAGAGAGTTATTTTGGAGAGAGTTTTACAACTATATACTTTTTCATTTTCCAAAATCGGAGTTTGAAACCTTCAACCAGATTGATATAAGCTGGAATGAAAACGAAGAGGATTTTCAAAAATGGTGCATAGGTGAAACAGGAGTTCCTGTAATAGATGCTGCTATGAAGAGGTTAAATGAAACAGGTCTTATGCACAATAGATTAAGAATGATAGTTGCTTCATTTCTAACTAAAAATCTATTTATAGATTGGAAAAAAGGGGAAAACTATTTTGCTTTGAAACTTTTAGATTATGAAGCTAGTTCAAATATTAGTTCATGGCAATGGTCAGCAAGTACAGGTGCAGATGCAGCTCCATATTTTAGAGTATTTAATCCATACAGTCAATCTTCAAAATTTGATAAAGATGCAATTTTTATGAAAAGTGTATTAAAAGATTTAAAAGATGTAGATTCAAGACTATTTCATATAGAAAATGGTGTACAAACTAATCTTTTTGTCACTTATCCTAAAAGTATGGTAGATATCTCTTTTTCAAGAAAAAGAGCAATAGAAAAATTTAAAGAGGCAAAAAATGAAACTGCATGATATAGGTGTCATTGGCTCAGGAATAGGGGGAAGTTTAATCTCCTCATTAAATAAACAAAAAGATTTGATTCTTTTTGAAAAAGATTCAAACCTAGGAGGGTGTGCAAGTACATTTACAAGAGGTGGATATAGTTTTAATGCAGGTGCAACAACATTTGTAGGGTATGAAGATAATCATCCTATAAAAAGGATTTTTGATAAGGTGGGTTTTAAACCTGATATAAAAAAAAGTGAAGTAGCAATAAGGGTAATTCAAAAAGAGAAGATAGTAGATAGAATAAAAGATTTTGATCAATTTTTAGAAAACATAAACAGTGTTTATCCCCATAAAAATAATTATATTTTTTGGAAAACTATAAAAGAGATTGATGAAAAGTTTTGGCTATTAAAAAAAATATATTTTGGAAAATATTCATTTGATAGATATATAAAAACTTTTTCTTTTGTTTTTGAGTTATTAAAAGTTTATAAATTTAGTATTTTTTCAACAGCCAAAGGTTTCATACGTGACATTTTTCCCGATATTTCACAAGAGTACCAAAATTTCATTGATTCACAACTTTTAATAACTCTTCAAACAAATTCCCAAAATATCTCTTTGTTGTCTTTAGCTTTAGGTTTATCTTATCCTTTTCATGATGTTTATTATGCAAATGGAGGTATGGGAAAGATATTTGATGACTTATTGGTTGATATTGATGTTCACAAAAAAGAAAAAATTGTAAATATCAAAAGAGAAAAAGATTCATATAGAGTTATATCAAATAAAGATGAATACCTTTTTAAAAATATAGTATTAAACTCAACAATTTTTGATAGTGGTAATCTATTTGAAGACAAAGATATAAAAAACTATTATTCAAATTTCTCTTTTAGTGATCAAAGTGCATTTGTAGTTTATATGAAACTAAACATAAAAAAAGAGTACATAAGTCATTATCAAATAATATTAGAAGAAAATATTCCAAATTGTATTTCAAACGCATTTTTTATCTCATTTAGTAGTATGGATGATGATAAACTTTCAAGTGATGGTTTAAGTATAACAATCTCAACCCATACAAAAGCTAGTTTTTGGAAAAATCTACAAAAAGAACAATATAAAAAAGAGAAATTAAAAACTCAAGAGTTTATAATTAAAAAATTTTTAGAGAATTTTGATACTATAAATGGTGAAAATATAAAGTATGTTTTTAGTGCAACATCAAAAACATTCAACAATTTTATAAATAGAACAAACTGTGGTGGTATTCCCATCACAATAAAAAATATATTAAATACAGCTAGTTCCAACACTCCTTTTAAGGGTTTGTATAATATAGGAGATACAGTTTTTGCAGGGCAAGGTTGGCCAGGTGTTGCAATAGGTGTTGAGATATTAAATAAAGAGTTAAATAATGGATAGAATAAAATTAAAAATATTAATTTTAGATTGGGTATATATTATAGTTATTGCTTTATTTTTAGGTTTTTTTATCTCTTTAGTTTTCTTTTTTTTAAATAAACATTTACAACATATTTCAACAATAGCTTTTACTACAATTAGTGCTGTAAGTATTTCTTTATTTGCATTTATTTTTATTACAATCTCAAATGAATATATATTGCCAAAAGTAAAAGAGAAATTTTGGTATGGTATAAGTTTTTTATTCTCTTTTTTATCAGGATTTTTAGGTTTTTTATTTATCTTTTATATTTTTTCAACCACTGAGTTTCCTATTATTGAGATTATAAAACCATATCTTACATATATTAGTATAACCTTAGGGTTCATGACCTTTTTAATAGGCTTGATACTTCATCAATTTATTTCGATGAAATATAGAAATGAATCAATAAAAAATCAATTTTTAGAAACAAAAATAAAAGCCTTGGAAAATGAACTAAATCCCCATTTTTTATTTAATGCTTTAAACTCTATATCGGAATTGATATATGTAGACCAACAAAGAGCAGAAAAAGCAGTATTGTCACTTTCAACATTTTTAAGAAATGCAATAAATAAAGAGAGTCTAATAAGTTTAAGTAGTGAGATAGAGATGGTGAAAACTTATGTAAATATAGAAAATATTAGATTTGATGATAAAATAAAATTATCAACTACAAATGATTCAGAATTAGCAGATATTTTAGTTCCAAAGTTTTCAATTCAGTTATTGGTAGAAAATGCAATAAAACATGGTTTTCATGGGGAAGTATTAAATATAAGTATAAAAGTATATAATAAAACTATTAGTGTTACAAATGATGGATTACTACCTACAAAAGATTTGGTTTTTGGCACAGGGTTAAATAATCTACAAAAAAGACTAGAATTACTATATGTTGGGGATTTATCTTATTTTACAGAAGATGATAAATTGGTTTTTGAAATTAAACTAAGAGAATAAAATGAATATATTGATTGTAGATGATGAAAAGTTAGCATTAGCTAGACTAAAAAGATTACTAAATGATGAAGGTCTCACACAAATAGTAGAGTGTGATAATCCAATAGAGGCTATAAAAGAGGCAAGCAAAAATAGATTTGATGTGGCTTTTTTAGATATCTCTATGCCAAATATAAATGGTCTTGATTTAGCTAGCACTATTTTAGATTTAAATCCAGAAATCTTTATAATATTTCAAACAGCATATGAAGAGTATGCCTTGGAAGCTTTCAAAAATGGTGGAATGGATTATTTGTTAAAACCAATTTCAAACGAATCAGTTCACAATGCATTAGAAAAAGTAAAAAAATACTCTAATACAAAAGAAAAAAGTACAAAAAAAATCATGGCTAAAAGGGGAAGTAAAATATATCTTATCGATATCGATGATATATACTATATCAAGGCTGACCTAGATGAAATAATAATCAGAATAAAAGAAACTGATGCTTATGTTAGAAAAAAAATTGGTGATATGCAGAGTTTACTAGAATCAAAAAACTTCTTTAGAATTCATCGTTCATATATTATAAATATAGACAAAATAAAATCGATGCAAAGTGTTGAACAATCAAAACTACAAATATCTTTTATAGGAATTGATGATTTAGTTACTAGTTCAAAAGATGGTGCAAAAGAGTTTAGAGAATACTTAGAAAAAAGAACTCTATGATAAACTTACATAAAATCTATACAAACAAGGTATAAAATCTATTATAATTAACAAAAACTCAAGGAGTATTCCATGAAAACAATAGCAATTACAGGTTTTACAGGTTTTGTTGGAACTAACATTAAAAATGAGTTTGAAAAAAAAGATTTCAATATTATTGGAATAAAAAGAGATGATTTAAAAGATATAGAAAAACTTATTTCAATTATAGAACAAAGTGATATAGTAATAAATCTAGCAGGTGCAAATATCATAAATAGATGGACCCAATCGTATAAAAAACTTTTATTTGATAGTAGAATAGATACTACAAAAGCTCTAGTTAAAGCTATGAAAAAATCATCAAAAAAACCAGAACTGTTTATCTCTACTTCAGCTGTAGGTATTTATAAAAATAATGGTTGTTTTGATGAAGATGATAGTAATTATTCAGATGATTTTTTGGGAAATGTTTGTAAAGAATGGGAACATCAGGCTTTAAAAGCTCAAGAGTTAAATATTCGAACTGCTATTTTTAGATTTGGTATAGTTTTAGGAGATGGTGGAGCTTTACAAAAAATGTTAACTCCTTTTAAACTAGGTTTAGGTGGTACAATAGGTGATGGAAGCCAGTATTTTCCATTTGTCCATATAAAAGATTTACTAAGTGCATATAGTTTTTTAATTGAAAATGAAAAATTACATGGAATATTCAATCTTGTAGCTCCTAATATTACAACAAATTATGGATTAACAAAAACATTAGGTAGGGTATTACATAGACCAACAATATTTCCAGTTCCAGAATTTGTCTTAAAACTTATATTTAGTGAAGGTGCAAAAGTATTAACAGATGGACAATGTGTTAGACCTAAAAAATTATTAGATAATGGATTTAAATTTCAATTTAACACTATTGATGAAGCAATAACTGATTTAATTATATAATTTATTGTAATTATCTTATCTACATAGTAGGTAGCGTAATTAGCACTTAAGTTTCAATTTAGTACAATCTACTAAAATTTTTTAAAGGGAACTGATTATGAAAAAACTGGGTATGTATTCACTTTTAGTAGCGGTAATTTTATTTACAGGATGTAGTCAAAAAGAAGTAGAAGTTTCAGGACCTACTGAACCTACAAATTCAGAGTCAGCATTAGATAGTATTGATAGTTCAAATATTCAAAATGAAGTAGTTAATGATTCTTTAATTGAGAGTGCTGATAATGGTTACTACTACATGATAAATGGGAAAAAAGAACTAATTGAAAATATCTATTTTGGTTTTGATAAATATAATTTAACTACTGAGATGCAATCAGTAGCAAAATCAAATGCAACAAAACTTTCTGGTTTACAAACTGGAACTACGATTACTGTTGAAGGTAACTGTGATGAATGGGGAACTGATGAATATAACTATGCTTTAGGTTTAAAAAGAGCAAAAGTTGTTAAAGATAGTTTAGTAATGGATGGTATTGCAGATTCATCTATCAAAGTTGTAAGTTTTGGAGAAAGTAATCCAATATGTTCAGATAAAAATGCTAGTTGTTGGCAAAAAAATAGAAGAACTGAGCATAAATTAGCTAAATAATATATGTTGAAATTTAAATTTACTGTTTTATTACTTGCTAGTGCCATAAGTGTAACTTCTGGACAAGAAGTTTCAGTTTTTGGTGCTGGTGATTTAGATTCTAAAACACCATATGGATTAAATTCTGCCGAAAAAAATATTCTTAAAAATAAAAAAATCTTAGGTAATATTGATTCAAAAGTAAAAGATGTAAAGTTAACTATTGAATCATTAAGTGAAAGAATAGATGGTTTAGAATCGATATACGAAGGTGATTCTCAAAAATTAAATCAATCTGTTTTAAAAATGAACGAATTGATAAAAAGTGTTGAAGAGAATACAACTTTAGTACAAAAACATTCTACTGATATTGAAAATTTGAAAACTGTAACTTCTCAGATACTTGCAATGCAAGAGGAGTTTATAGCTGAAAATAAAAAAAATATTGATAGTTTAAAAAGTGCTATAAATAAATTAACTGATATTACAAATAATATAAACTCTTCATATATTTCAGATAAAGAGTTTGAAAAAAATATGAATCAATTTATTACACGAGCAGAGTTTGAAGTACTAAAAAAATCTTTAGGAATGAAAACTAGTAGTAAAACCACAACTAATGCTAATAGTAATAAGCTATCATCATCTAAAGATAAGAAATCGATGATGGACGAAGCAATTAGTTTGTTTAAAAAGGATTATTTTTCAAAAGCTATACCTATTTTTGAAGAACTTATAGCTGCAAATTATAAACCTGCAACAAATAATTATTATTTAGGTGAAATTTGGTATTACAGAAAAAAATATGCTGATGCGATTAGACATTTTAAAACTTCTGCAATGCTTTATGATAAAGCCTCTTATATGCCAAAATTATTGCTTCATAGTGCAATCTCTTTTGAAAATACAAAAGATTTTGTAAATGCAGCAAATTTTTATTCTTCTTTAATTGATATTTATCCAAATTCAAAAGAAGCAAAAATAGCTGTTAAAAACTTATCAAACATAAAATAAAAAATTAATTTAATTAGGAGATATAATGTCAAAAGTAATTGGTATTCAATATAGTTTAACAGATGCACAATCAGGTGAAAAGTTAGATTCAAATGTTGGTGGTGCACCATTAGAGTTTATTTCAGGAAAAGGTCAAATTATTCCTGGTTTAGAGTCAAAATTAGTAGATATGCAAGAAAATGAGTCAGCTGATGTATTAGTTGAAGCTAAAGATGCATATGGTGATTATAATGATGAAGCAAAACAAACTTTACCAAAAGAACAATTTGCCGGTATAGAGTTAGCTGAAGGTATGACTTTATATGGTCAAGGTGAGCAAGGTGAAACTGTACAAGTTACAGTAGTTTCATTTGATGATAGTGAAGTAACAATTGATTATAACCACCCAATGGCTGGTAAAAACTTAATGTTCTCAGTTACTATTCTTTCATTAAGAGATGCTACAGAAGAAGAGATTCAAACAGGAGTTGTAGGTGGAATGGCAGCTATGGGCGGTGGATGTTGTGGTGGTGGACACCATGACCATGGTTCAGAAGGTGGATGTTGTTCAAGCGAACCTAAACAAGAATCTCATGGTGGATGTGGTTGCGGACACTAATTTAAGATTGTTAAAAATCTTTCAAATGCCCAGAAGCAGGTATGCTTCTGGGCATTTTATTTTATAGACTATATAAAAAGAGTATAATACGGCTCAAAAATTAAAATTTAAGGTGAATAAGTATGAAGAAAGTAGCTTTTATTTTTCCAGGTCAAGGAAGTCAATCAGTTGGTATGGGAAAAGATTTTTTTGAAAATAGTGACATTGCCAAAGAGATGATTAGTGAAGCTAGTAAAAGACTTAATATCAATTTTGAAAAATTACTTTTTGAAGAAAATGATAATTTAGGAAAAACAGAATTTACACAACCTGCAATTTTACTTGTAAGTTCAATTGCTCATGCAATTTTTAAGAATAAATGTGATATCAAACCTGAGTTTGTTTTAGGACATTCATTAGGTGAATTTTCTGCATTAGTTGCAGCTGGTGGATTAAACTATTTAGATGCAGTAGAGTTAGTTAACAAAAGAGGTCAGTTTATGAATGAAGCTTGTGCTGGTGGTGGTGCAGGTATGATGGCATTAGTTGGAATGGATGATGAAACTGTAGAAAAAATTTGTGTAGAACAAAGAGAATTAGGGAAAAAAGTTTGGCCTGCTAATTATAATATGGATGGTCAATTAGTTCTTGCAGGTATCAAAGCAGATTTAGAAAGTTTAGTAGATACTTTTAAAGAAGCAGGTGCAAAAAGAGCCATAGTACTTGATATGTCAGTAGCAAGTCACTGCGAACTTTTAACAAGTGCTGTTGAAAATTTAAAACCGTATTTAGAAGAGTATTTAAATGATGAATTCTCTACTATTATTTCAAATGTAACAGCACAAGCTTATTCTACAAAAGATGAAGCAATTGAGCTTTTATCTTCACAATTAACAAGTCCTGTAAAATATAAACAATCTGTAGCAGCAAATGCAGATAAAATTGATATGTTTATTGAGTTTGGAAATGGAATTGTTCTAAAAGGTCTAAATAGAAAAATTTGTAAAGATATTCCGACAGTAAATGTTAGTGATATGGCATCTTTAGAAAAAGTATTAGAGGAACTTAACTAATATGAAAAAATTAGCAATAATGGGAGCTATGCAGGAGGAAATTGAACCTTTATTAGCATATTTTGAAAATGTAAAAGTTACTGAGTTTGCAAAAAATAAATATTATGAAGTAAATTATAGAGGTTTAGATATTGTTATAGCATATTCTAAAATAGGAAAAGTTTTTGCAAGTTTAACAGCTTCTACTTTAATAGAAAAATTTGGTTGTGATACTTTACTTTTTTCAGGTGTAGCGGGAGCAATTAATCCTGAACTTAAAATTGGTGATCTTATTATTGCTGATAAATTATGTCAACACGATTTAGATATTACTGCTTTTGGACATCCACATGGATTTGTTCCAGAAGGAGCAGTTTTTGTTGAAACATCTAGTCAATTAAGAGAAGTAGCAAAAGAGGCTGCAAATGAAAATGGTTTAAAAGTGATAGAAGGTACTATTGCAACAGGAGATCAGTTTGTACACTCTTCTGAGAGAAAAGATTTTATAGAATCAACTTTTAAAGCAGATGCACTTGAAATGGAAGGTGCAAGTGTTGCAGTTGTATGTGATGCCTTAAATGTACCATTTTTTATCTTAAGAGCTATATCTGATAGTGCTGATATGGATGCAGGCTTTGATTTTGATGAATTTTTAAAATCTAGTGCTAAAGAATCAGCAGAGTATCTTATTAAAATAGTAGATAAACTTATATAATAGTGTGATGTTTAAACATCATACTATTATAAATCATTATTGAAAATATCCCTTGTAAAGATTTTATCTTTTACATCTTCTAATTCTTTATTCATTCTATTTGCAACAATAATATCAGAATAATTTTTAAATTCATTGAGATCTTTAATAACTTTTGAGTTAAAAAACTCATTATCTTCTAAAGCGGGTTCAAAAACAACAACTTCAATCCCTTTTGCTTTTATTCTTTTCATGATTCCTTGAATAGCTGAGCTTCTGAAATTGTCAGAACCTTCTTTCATAACTAATCTATAAATACCAACAACTTTATTTGAACTAATATCTTGATACATAGTTAGATTTAATCTTTCAATAATTGATTTTGCAATGAAATCTTTTCGTGTAGAGTTTGCATTTACAATTGCTTCAATTATATTTGAAGGAACATTTTTATAATTTGCTAATAATTGTTTGGTATCTTTTGGTAAACAATAACCACCGTAGCCAAAACTTGGATTGTTATAGTGTTTACCAATTCTTGGATCTAAGCCAACACCATCTATAATTTGTTTAGAATCAAGATTATGAGCCAATGCATATGAATCTAATTCGTTGAAATAAGCTACTCTCATTGCTAAATATGTATTTGAAAATAGTTTAACTGCTTCTGCCTCGGTAGGATTAGTAAATAATACTTCTATATCTTTTTTATAAGCAGCATCTTTTAATAGATTAGCAAATAGTTTTGCTTTTTCATTTTTATCACCAATTATAATTCTACTTGGATATAAATTATCATATAAGGCTTTACCTTCTCTTAAAAACTCTGGAGAAAAAATTATGTTATCAATATTATATTTTTTTCTTAAGTTTTCCGTGTACGCAACAGGAACTGTTGATTTGATTATAATTGTCGCTTTTTTATTATAATCTAAAATATCTTCTATTACCAGTTCAATAGATTTAGTATTAAAATAGTTTGTTTCTGGGTCGTAATCTGTAGGAGTAGCAATAATAATAAATTCTGAATCATTATATGCAAATGCTTTATCAAGTGTTGCGATAAAATTAATATCATCTCTTAATAAAAAGTTTTGTATATCTTCATCCTCAATTGGTGAAATTTTTTTATTTATTAAATCAATTTTATTTTTGTCAATATCTAATGCTATAACTTTATTGTTTTGAGCTAATAACAATCCATTTGATAAACCAACATAACCTGTACCCACAACTGTGATTTTCATAATATAACCTTAAAATCTTGAATAATGAATATTATCATAATGTAAGGAATATTAACAAGTAAGAGTGACAATATAGTTATAAAAATAAATAAAATATAAAAAAGCCGATTTTTAGGGTTCTTTGAAGACATGAGAAATTAAAAAAATAGGCGAAATAAAAGAATTCAAGAATTTAAGCTACAATTTAGGATAAACACTTGACAAAGGATAAAAAATCTATTATAATTCCCGTCCAATTTCAGAGGAACGACATCAAATAAAAAAGATGAGAGAGCCTAGGGGATGGGATGATCTTTAACAACAAAAGGTTTGT
>QKDL01000068.1 GCA_003252105.1 Arcobacter sp. | reverse complement strand
GTTATAAATTGAAGTCTATTTACAATCTTTGTTTGTAATAGTTTATCTTCAAGTTTTGTATACTGTATATGATTGTATATCGTATCGTTTATAATTCTATTTTGGATTTTATTTTTTCCTTTCGAATATTCTTTCTGTAAACTCTGCAAACTTACCACGAACTGCTTTTTCTAATTCTATTGCAAACATATTTATCTCAGGATGTTTTTCTCGTGTTTGTTTTAGAAGTGTAGTAAGTCCATTGTTGTATTTATTTAAGTATAAATTATCTATTTGTCTATTTGAACCAATTACTATAGCCATACATGATTCATCAAGTCTACTTAAAATAAGTTGCGTAGTTTTTTCAGAAGAGTTTTGCCACTCATCCATAATAACTATTGCTTCAGATAGAGTTCTACCTCTAGCTTCTCCTGGCCATAGTGTTTCTATACAATATTTTGATGTAAGTTCAGAAATTTTTGATTCAATAGATTCTTTGTTTTCTCTATTTTCACTTTTCTTTAACTGTTTTTTTGCAATAAACTCTAAGGTATCTTGTAAAGCCATATTATAGATTCTAAATTTTTCATCATTTCCTGAAAGGTATCCAACATCAGCACCTTTATCAAGTGATTCTATAGAGTTTCTTACATATACTATTTTAGAATAGTGACCTAAATCAATAAGTCTCATAGATGAAACTATAGACATAAGTGTTTTACCAGAACCTGCTTTTGCATCAATTACAAGTAAATCAAACATTTTAGTTAAGATTGCTTTCATAAATAGTTTTTGCTTTAGGTTTACAGGTTTTACTTGTAAGGCTTTAAAGTCTGATTCACTTAAGATATTTATTTTTTTATTTATAATTATTGCAAATGTTGAGTTTCCATCATCACTTTCGAAGGCATAACAAAAATTTTCATAACTGTATTCTTTATCAAAATTTTCGATATCATTTCCATCAAGTGTATTAAACAATGATGAATCAACTTTGATATATTTTAAAAATTCAAATTTAGGTACAGTAGATTTATCATCATGTAGTGTTTCTGCTCTTATTCCTTTAAATAGAGCAAAAGTCCTTGCATAAACATCAAGTGATAAAAATAAAGTTTGTGCCCCTTTATAATAGTCTTGGGCAATCACTGCTACTTCAATGATTCTTTTATCATTGCTTTCACTTATGTGTACTTGTTCTATTTGGGATTCATATTTATCTTTTGAGATAATGTGTAGATTTAGTTCATCATTGTAAAGTTTTACAACTTTGAAACCAGCCTTGTAATCAACCTCTTTTATTTTCATATTAGCCAGTAATCGTGCAAACTCTCTAGAATAATAACCCAGTTCAGTTGTTAATTTTTTTTTGTCCTCTAATTCTAATAAAACTGTTTCAGGGATTACAATTATATTTGTGTTATTGTCAGATATTCTATTTAAGTTTTGTACGTTTTGTAGGATAATATTGGTATCTAATACATATACTTTATCTTTCATAAGTAATTATATCATTAATTTATAACAAAACAATAACAATTATCTAAAATTTTCTGCAGGTTTTCCTAGATGATAACCTTGTGCAAAATCAACTTCAATATCTTGTAAAAATTTAAGTATCTCTTCATTTTCTACAAACTCTGCAATTGTTTTTACATTTAAATCTTTTGCAAGGGCAACTATAGATTTTACAAAGGCTAAATCTTTTTCATCTTTATGAATATTTACAATAAAATCACCATCAATTTTTATATAATCAATAGGGAATCTTTTTATATAATGGAATGATGAAAAACCTGAACCAAAATCATCAATAGCAAAACTAAAACCTTCTAGTTTTAGGTTTTGTACAAATTTTTCAAGTAATGAGAAACTTTTTACCGTTTCACGTTCTGTAATCTCAAATACAATTTGACTTTTGTCTATTTCATATAAATCTGTAAGCTTAACTATTTTATTGATAAATTCTCCAATAATCAATGCTTTTGGAGATAGATTAATAAACAATAAACCTTTGTAGTTAGTAGCTTTAATTCTTTCAAAAGCTTTCTCTATAACAATATAATCCATTTTATGAACTATACCTAAACTCTCAGCAGTTTCTATAAATTTACCAGCTGGTAGAATCTCTTCATTTAACTCAATTCTCATCAATAGTTCATTGATTTCACATTTGTTTGTTTTTACATCTACAATTGGTTGGAAATAAGGTAGGATATTTTCATTTCTAATTGCATCTAATACAATCATTGATTTATCTTCACTATCTTTATGTATCTCTTCTATTTCTGCTTCATTAGGGAATCTAATAGCATTTTTACCTTCATTTTTAGCTTCATACATCATCGCATCAGCTATATTAAATAACTCTTTAGGCTCTTTTGAATGCTCAGGAAATACTGCCATACCAATTGAAACAGTCATACTAGACTTAGTTCCATCAGGAGCCTCTAGTTCAAAATTTTCAACATTTTTAAGTATTCTTTGAGCTACTATAAATGTATCTTTTTCACTACTTTCTGGTAATATAATAGTAAATTCATCACCACCATATCTTGATAAAATATCTTCATCTCTTTTTGATTTATTTAAAATATCTGCAAATGCTTTTAAAAATTCATCCCCAAAACTATGTCCATATGTATCATTTATAGGTTTAAAGTTATCACAATCAATAACTAAAAGTCCAAATTCATATTCATGTCTACCAGCTCTTTTTACCTCATATTCTAATAAATCTCTAAAGACTCTTTGAGAAAAAAGACCTGTAAGAGGGTCTCTTGTTGCATAAAACTCTAAGTTTTCTGTATATTTGTTTATTGCTTTAATAGAACCTACTAAGTTAAGCAGTGTAGTAAGTATTGAATCAATAACTATAGATTGAATAGAGTCTTTATCAAGTTTTGATTGTATCCCTAATCCAACAATCCCACCAATTTTTGGAGAATCTAATAAAAGAGATTTTGCTTCATGTTCTATTTCATGTATAGCTAAAGAGGTTAAACAATAAGATTCATTTGTAAAGTTATGATTAATTCTACAGTCAACTATATCAAGCTTATGATGTGTTTTAATCATCTCTTTTGATACATTATCCATATAATTTAAAACTTCATCACTAGGTTTTCCTAACCAAAAAATCTCTATCTCATAATACTCATCATTTGTTTTAAATATTGTAATTAAACAATAAACTGGTAAAACTACATTTATTTCAATCAATAAATCTTTGATATAATCTTTCCAATCTCTAATTACATCAGAGGTAATAACCATTTTATCAAGAAGTTTTACTTCAAATTCTAAAATACTTTTATCAACAGCAATATTTTTAAGTTTCTCACTTAAATCATTTAAACCATCCATTAATAAATCAAACTCTTTAAAACTTTTTTTTGTATTTGAGGTATCTAAATTTTTAAAATCTTTTACACTATTTATATTTTCAAGTTTATCTTTGAAGTTTAATAATGATAAATTTATTTTTTTTAGAAGGCTTCCTGATAATAAAAAAGCACATATAATCATTACAGGCAATATTATTAATGAAAATATAAAGTAATTAAATTGAGTAGTATCTATTATATCACTAAAATCAGATGAGATTTCAACAGCTCCTAAAACATCTCCAACTTTTACATTTGTATGGCAAGTTAGACATTCATCTTTTGCTAGAATAGGGGTAATTATCTGTGTAGTATTATTAGTTGATGTAAAATATTTTTCTTTTGTTTCAAAAACATTTTTAACATCTTTTGTGATTTCAGCTTGTTTGATTTTTCCAAAAAGTTCTTCTACATTTTTAGAACGATAAATCTCTATTTTTTGTGAACTCTCTTTAAAAGAACTTTTTGTATCTTCAATAAATTGTAAAAGCTCTTCTCTAGTCCAACCTTTTCTCATAACTTGATACATAGAGTTAAAAATTTGTTTAGATAAAGATTCTGATATTTTTTGATTCTCTTCAATAGTTAGATTTGTGTGTATGTTAGAAGAGAATAGATAAAAGATAAAAAAAAGACTAAGTGTGATTGTCAAAATTGACGTTCTAAAATAATTTTTCAAAGTTTTAATTTTCATATATAGCCTTATTTTTATAAGTTTTTAGTTTTTAAATTTCTATTATATAAATTTTAATTAAACCGTAAAAACAATAATTATTGGAAAAAGTAATTTTATTATACAATTATAATGTTATTTTATTAACAATCGTTTATTTTACAAAAAAAATTAGTAAAAATGGATAAAAATCAATAAAGTTGGGAAAATATTATTATTTTCCTTCCTCTTTATTCCAAATAGTATATAATTCTTCAGCTTCTAAAATCTCTTCTTTTGTAGGTTTCCTTCGGCAAGATAAATAACCTTTTGATCCATCAGAAGATTCATATGGATATACTGTAGCAAATACCCAGTAATATCCTCCAGTTTTAGTGGCATTTTTTACATATCCTGTCCAAACTTCATCTTTTTTTACAGTTTCCCAAAGACTTTTAAATGCTTTTTTAGGCATATCTTTATGTCTTACTACATTGTGTGGTTTACCAATTAATTCATTTAATTCAAACTCTGCTATTTTACAAAAATCATCATTTGCAAAGGTAATAATACCTTTCGAATCTGTTTCACTTACTAAAAAAGCATATTCATCTAATACTGTTTCTTGTCCTGCTGACATTGTTGTGTTCCTTAGTTAAATCTCTTATGTTGTGCATCTGCAACTAATTCATTAGCCATTTGAGATACTTCATCAGAGATATTTTTTACATTATTTGCTTCATTTGCATTTTCTTGAGTTACTCTATCTAACATATTCATAGCATCATTGATTTGTTCAATTCCAGTCATCTGTTCTTTAGAGGCCGAACTTACATTTTCAATGATATGAATTGTTTCTGAAATATGTTTATTTAGTTCGTCATATCCATTTATCATATTACTTGAGATAACCTTACCATCATTTGCTTTTTGAGTTGCATCTTCAACTAAATTTTTAATCTCTTTTGCTGCTTCTGCACTTCTACTTGCAAGGTTTCTAACCTCTTGTGCAACTACGGCAAACCCTTTTCCAGCTTCACCTGCAGTTGCTGCTTCAACTGCAGCATTTAGTGATAATATATTTGTTTGAAATGCTATTTGATCAATAACTGTAATTGCTTCATTTATTGCCGCAACCTTATCATTTATTTCATCCATAGAAGATGCAGTTTTACTTGCCAAATCTTGACCTGTTGTAACAGATTTTTTTACAGTTTGACCCAAACTTGCCATTTTTGATGCATTGTCTGCATTGCTTCTAGTAATAGAGGTGATTTCTTCTAAAGCAGCAGCTGTTTCTTCCAATGATGCAGCTTGTTCATTAGATTTTGCAGCTAAATTATTCATAGATGTATTCATTGCAGCTGAGTTATTTTCTAGTATTTGTCCATTTTCAAGATTTGCTTTAGCTGTTTTTCCTAAAGTATCCCCTAAAACATTGATACTTTCCATTAGTTCAAGAAGTTGTTCTTTATATTTTTGGTTAATATTTATTTTATCTCTATAATCGTTATTTGTGTAACTATTCATAACTCTTAATATTCTACTTGTTGAGTCATTTAAACCTTCAAGCATAGTATTCATAGTTTTAATTAAAGTAGCAATCATAGGGTTTGTTGATGTTGATTTGACTTGGCAATTATATATCCCTCTATCAACTTTATCTGATGTTAAAACAATCTCCCCAATAACTTTCATATCATTTTTGATATCTTTATCTGCTTCTTCAATTAGAGAATTCCACTTATTTAGTAGTTTATCTAATTTTTTATTTCCTGTTTTTTCAATATAATTGAATCTATTCTTTTTATACCTTGTGTATTCAAGTAGTTGTACAAAGTAATTATCAATAACTTCTAATTCTTTATCTGATATATTACCAAACATATCTTTCCTTTATAATTTACATCATCTTAATAAATTTTATACATATTGTAGTAAAATTTTATTAAATAATACACTGTATATTGTATAAAAAATGAAAATTATTTAATTTTTTTTTTAATTATTATTTAAAAATAGTGTTATTTCGAACAAAGCACCGATATATTTTTTGCCTTCATAATTGAATTCACAGTTTTTTACTTCAATATTACCATTCATATTTTTTGTAATAATTTCATTACTCATAAATAGTCCTATTCCAGTACCTTGTGATTGATGTTTAGTAGTAAAATAAGGTTCAAATACTCTTGAAATAATCTCTTCAGGTATCCCTCCTGCATTATCTTGTATCTGAATTATTATTTTTGAGTTTTCTTTATAGCAGCTAATAAGTATAAGTTTTTCATGAGTTATATTTCCTCTTTCAAATTCATCTTTTGCATTATTAAGAAGGTTTATAATTACTTGAATAAGTTGGTTTTCATAGTTTTTTAATTTTATCTCTTCTAATATTTGTATAATTTTTATATCTTTATTTCTAAATTGCACGTCTAAAAGACTTAAAGTCTTTTTTATAGCAATTTTAAGACTGAAAGTTTCCATTTTATTATCTGATTTGAAAAAATTCCTGAAATCATCAATTGTTTGAGAAAGATATTGTGCAGAGTTATTTATCCCTTCCAAACCTTTTAGTAAAAATTCTTCATCTAAAATATCCATCTCTTTTTGTAGTTTTAATCCTGTCGCTGTAGTTGTTATTGTTGATAAAGGTTGCCTCCATTGATGGGCAATATTTCCAATCATCTCTCCCATAGCTGCCATTTTTGATTGGTAAGCAATTAGATTTTGTTGTTTATTGTTTTCTTTTAGATGTTGATTAATCTCTTTTTTATACATTTCAAATTTTCTTTGTAGAATTTTTGAAAAATATATAGAACACAAAAGTAGTAAAATTATTAGTATAACAGAGTATTTGATTATTTGTCTTGCAGAGTTTTTAAAGTTTTCATCTAATTCTTCTATACGTTTTTTTATTTGTTCATTTGTATCATCTTCATAATAGCCTGTTCCTATTAACCAATTCCAATCGTTTAAACCTTTTACAAAACTTATTTTTTTGATTGATTGATCATTATCAGGTTTTTTATTTTGTACATAACTATAATAACCTTCACCTTTTTTTGCAATATCTATAATATCTTGAATAACTTTTTGTATCTTAACTGTATCATTATTTTCAATTGCTTTTTTCCCTATAAAATTTTTTCTTATGTGACTTAAATAGATACTATCATAGCTTATGACAAAAATATATCCATTTTTGCCATATCTGAACTCTCGTATGTTTCTTAAAACTTTTTCTTGAATCTCTTTTTCAAAGTCTTCAACATATTCACCTGTTCCGATAAACCAATCAAAGGGTTCAAAGTTTCTAACTAAACCTATTTTTTCTCTCATTTTGTCAGGGTTCAAGGGATTGAACCAAAACCATTTATAATAAGTTTCATCCTTTTTAGATAATAATTCAATCATATCTTGAATAATCAAAGTTCCTTTTGAATCTTTGTGATTTATAAAATCTTTACCCTCAAGCTCTGGATTATAAGGTAAAAGTAAATTTTTACCTGTTTTTTCATAAATAAAAAAATATCCTCTATCATTGTTGAATCTAATAGGTCGTATTGCTTCAAGTATCAATTTTTTCAACTCTTCTTTTGCTAAGCTTGGATTATTTTTATATATTGATTTTGCGATATTATATGCGTTATCTAGTTCATTTTTTAAGGATTTTTTTAATTGGATTGTTGTTAAATTTTTTTCTCTTATTATATAGTCGTAAATCTCATTTACTCTTTGTTTTATTATTATTTTGTTTTTTGTAGTAAAGTCTTGATATATTTTTATTTTTTCTTTTTCAATTGAATTGTTTTTTTCAATAAATTGTAAACTTAGTATTATTATAGAAATTAGGATAATAAATATTGAAGGAGTGTATTTTATAATCTTTAATAATTTTTTTTCATTTTGAAATTTCATATTAAATCCAAGCTGCTATATAAAAAGTTTTTTAAAAAATAAAACTATATCAGAAATTTTATTAAAAAGTTATTTTCCTTAAAAATATCTATTAATTTATTATAAAAAAACAACTGCTATAATACGAAATGTTAAAATTTTATAATCAATCATTAATCAAGATAATAGATATATTATCAAGTGAAGTATCACAAATAGAAGAAAAAGCTATTTTAGAGTTTGAAGTATTAAATCCAGATTACTTTGAAGATGTATATTCTGGTAGTATAGTTACAATAGAAGATAATCAATATATTTATAGAAGTTTAAATACCTGGAATGATTTGGCACAAAAACTTTTTTGTAAGATGCTAATGCCTAAAATTATTGATAAAAAGTCAATAATTATTAGATTTCAAAAGTTAAATTTGAAAAAATCATTTCATAATAATGAAAAAAATAGTGAAAAATATGGTTTAGATTCAGAGTATAACAATATAAATAAAAGTGAGGAGCCTGAATTTTTAATTAGTTATATAAATGCCTTAAATAATGTAAAAACTCAAAATAGAAAAAGAGTATTAAATCTTGGAATAAACTCTGGTAATGAGTTTGAAATTATAAAAAAAGTTTTCAAAGAGTTTTCAAATATTGAGTTTGTAGGAATTGATTATTGTCAAAGTGCAATCGACAATGCAAAAGATATCTTTAAAAACGATAAAAATGTAAAATTATATTGCCATGATATAAATGATTTGAAAACTTTAGATTTAGGAACTTTTGATTTAATTATCTCTATTGGTACACTTCAAAGTACAAACCTAAATTTCAATGAAGTATTTATGAATATAGTTCAAAACTATTTAAACAAAGATGGTTCTATGATTTTAGGTTTTCCAAATTGTAGATGGATTGATACGGAGATAATTTATGGAGCAAAAGCACCTAATTATTCATATTCTGAGATGTCTATTTTATTTAAAGATGTTATGTTTTGTAAAAAATATCTACAACAAAAAAAATTTAGAGTTACTATAACTGGAAAGTATTATATTTTTCTAACTGCCACATCCATAAGAAAGTAGTATGAAGTTTATATTTATTTTTATAATTATTTTTACATTTTCAAATGCAAAATTTGAAGATTTTACAAAAAAATATGAAGTAAAAGAGTTTATTAATACTTTTTCAAAAAATAGTGATTATAGAAAAGATGAGTTAATAAAACTTTTTTCGAAAGTTGATGTACAAAATTTTTCTTTAAAGTATTATTCAAAAGAACTAAAAAAAGATTTTGAAGTTAGAGGTAGTTTTGTAGGAAGTTGGGATAAATATGAGAAAAAAATTATAAATAAAAAAAGAATCCAAGATGGTGTAAAGTATTTAAAAGAAAATAGAAAATATTTTCAAAAAGCACAAAAAATCTATAAAATTCCTTCAATTTACATAGCTTCAATAATTGGAGTAGAAAGTTTATATGGTACAAATATTGGAAAACAAAATGTATTTGATGTATTAGTAACATTGGCATTTAAAGAAAATAGACGAAATAAGTTTTTTGAAAAAGAGTTAGAAGAGTATTTAGTAGTTGCAAAGAAAAATAAAATTGATTTATCCACACAAAAAGGTTCTTTTGCAGGTGCAATAGGCTTAACTCAGTTTATGCCAACAAATATTAAAGCATATGCAGTTGATTTTGACAAAAATGGGAAAATAGATTTAAATAGTAGTGCAGATGCAATAGGAAGTGTTGCAAACTTTTTAAAAAAACATGGTTGGAATTCACATACTCCTGTTGCAACAAGAGTTTCTTATGTTGGAACAAGGTTTTCAAAATATGAAACAGGATTAAAACATAAATATAATAGGATAGATTTAAAAGGAATCAAACCTAAATCAGAAAAATTTTTTTATAAAAATAAAGTCTATTTATTAAAACTTAGTAGAAAAAATTATGATGAATTATGGTATGGTACAAAAAATTTTAAAGTATTAACCAATTACAATAGAAGTGTTTATTATGCAATGTCAATATATCAATTGGCAAAAGAGATTAGAAAAGAGTATTTAAATTCAAAATAATCCACAAGTTCTACACATATTAAATGATATAATTTTTTAAAACAGGTTACAAATGGAAAAACAAAACACAGGTTCAATATATATCTTTTTAGCTTTTTTAGTTGCAAGCATAGCAACTTTAGGTTCATTGTTTTTTAGTGAAATTATGGAGTTTATCCCTTGTACTATGTGTTGGTACCAAAGAATTTTTATGTATCCATTGGTTTTAATATTTTTAGTAAATCTATTATATCCCGATGAAAAAGTATTCAAATACTCTATATCTTTGGTTTTAGTTGGTTTGTTATTTTCTATTTATCACAATCTTTTAATGTGGGGAATAATACCTGAAACTATAGTTCCATGTAAACAAGGTGT
This sequence comes from Arcobacter sp., assembly GCA_003252105.1. Lineage (GTDB taxonomy): Bacteria > Campylobacterota > Campylobacteria > Campylobacterales > Arcobacteraceae > Halarcobacter. The sequence goes on along the minus strand of QKDL01000068.1, from coordinate 43,963 downwards.
TCCTTGTTCTACTAAATATTTTAATTATTTTGGATTTATAAATATTCCATTTTTGTCACTGGTTTCATACACTTCTATTTTAGTTTTATTAATACTTTGGCAAAATAAAAAATCAAAATAAAGGTTAATCATGAAATTTATAAATACTATTATATTTTTATTTATAGTTGTTGTTTTTACAGGATGTAATTCAAATGATGAAGCCAAAACTATTGTAGATGATTCAAGTAGTTTTGAACAACTAAAAAAACAAAGTAATAAAACATATAGTTTAAAGACAACAGATGATAAAACAATTACTTTATCAATAGAAAATGAAACTATAAAATCAAAACAATTAAATGGAAAATATCTATTAGTGAACTTCTGGGCTACTTGGTGCCCACCTTGTATAAAAGAGATACCTGTTTTTAACAAGCTATATGAAAAATATAAAGATAAGTTTGAAATAGTAGCAGTTTTATATGAAAAAAATAAAGATAAAAAAGAGCTTGATGAGTTTATAAAAAAATATGATATAAAATTTCCAGTAGTAGTTGGAGATGAAAACTTTCGATTAGCTAAATACTTCAATGATGTAAAAAAAGTTCCAGAATCATATCTTTATGATACACAAGGAAAATATATAAGAAGTTATATAGGTGAAGTAAATCCTAAAAGTTTAGAAATAATTTTAAATAGTAATTAAATCCAAAAAGTTACTAAGAAGCTTTTTGCTTCTTTAAACTCCTTTTATATCTGTTAAAATTAAACTTATTACAGTATACTATAGCTTAGATTTTAACTATAAAAGGAAGTTTATGAGTCTTATGTCTATGGGTGAGTTTATAACTATTGTAAAAGAATCAAATTATCAATTATCAGAAATTTTTTCAAAAGCACCAAATGAATCTTTCGTAATCATAGCAATTATATTTTTTGTATTGTTTATAATTTATTTTTTCATTCAAAGAGAAATGAAAATAAAAAATGCACTTAAGTTAGTTGATAAAATAAAAGATGTAAGAGATTTTGATGAATATAATAGTCAAATTACAAGATTAGTTGAAGAACTACCTAAACGAGGAGAAAAAGTTGCATTACTTTTAAATGAACTAAAAGAGTCTATTTTACTAAAAACTTCAAAACTTTTATCTTCACTTACTATTGAAGAGAAGATTGATAAATACCAAGAGATTTCACAAAAATATGAAAAATTGGCAGAGGGTTCAAAAAAATACAATAATAAAGATTTAACCTCTTTTTATGAGAGTAAATCAAAAGAGTTATTGTCTGAAAATTTATATGAAGAGATAATATATTATATAGAAAATACAAATTTAGATGAAAATGAAGTTAAAAATGTAAATAAAATAGTGAAATATGCAAATAATACAGAAAATCCTTTTCAAATTTTGGATACATTTTTTAAAGAATTAAATAGATATAGTTTTAATTATAATCTTGATTTGTATAAGTTTATTAAAAAACTTGACAAAGATGATTCTAAACAGGTTTATACTTATTGTAATGAAAAATTAGAATCTATATTTTCAAGTAAAGAAGACGAGATATCTATATTGATTTTAGAGTATATGTTAGAGAATGATGAAAAACAAAAAGTTTATGATTATATCTCTACACTTACATTAAAAAGTTATTTACAACAGCTTTATAATCAGTTATTTAATAAAAAAGATGATTTAGATTTGGATTTAGCATTTATCTCTAATGGGACACAAATAGATAATCAATATAAAAAATATATTGATGAATCTTTGACAAATAATTGGAGAGATTCTGAACATATAGAGTATGTATCAAAAGCACCAGGTGTATTGGAAGTATTAGGGCATTTGGAATTTAGAACATTGATTGAAAGAATAGATAATATTGCTATAAATGAAGAAAACAAAAAGAAAATTGATGAAGCTTTAACTATAGCAAAAAGAGCAGAAACGATTGCTTTAGAAGCAAAATCTTTAAATAAAAGATTATTAACTTCCTCAGAAAATAAAAGTGAATAAATATGGAATTTTATTTTTTAATTGTAGTTTTAATATTAATTGGTGTTTTTGTATTTTTATTTAAAAATAAGAATACTAATATTAGACCCTCATATGAAAAAAAAAGTGATTTGATTGCAAGTTATGAAGAGGAATTAAAAAGTATTATAAATGATAATCAACATAATAAAGAGTTGTTAAAAACAAAAAAAATGCAGTATTTAAAAACTGTAAGTCAAGAACTTCATAATAATATATTTTTTGATGAAAATGAAGTAAAGCAAATTATCCAAAGACTTGCTTCTATGTAGAAAAGATTATAAGGAGATCCTTACAATCTTAAAATTCTGCGCTGGCTACCCAGTTATCAGGTTCTTGTATAAACTCTACAATCTCTTCTAAAATTTTTCTATGTTTTATCTCTTCTTCTGAAATTTTAATAAAGATAGCTTTTTCATTTTCTGTTTCAACTTCATTTGATTTGTCTAAATAAAACTGATGAGAATTTTCTTCTTTTTTAATCGCTTCTTTATAAAAATCAATTTGTTCTTCACTAAAATTGATATTGTTTTTTTCATTTGAAAGGGTTTCAAAAATAGTTTTAGTATCAGTAATAATATCTAATTTATTTACATCAATATCATTTTTCTTCATCATATTTTTAAATACATTATAATGCTTTACCTCTTCATCTGCTAACATAGTAAAAATTCTTTTTAATCCACTATTTGGAGACTTTGAAGCTAATTCTCTATAATAAGCTTCACCATCCTTTTCAACTTTCATTGCATATTCATAAACATTCATAATTTCCCTTTGTCATTAGATTGTAATATTAAATAATATCACACAAATTTAATTATGTCAATGAAAATAAACTCAATAAAATATTTAGTTTTTGATAAAAATTATCCTTTAAACTTAAATAAGACTAAAATACTCTTATTTATTTAAAATATTAAAAGTTAATTTAAGTCTTATGTGATATATTTTCATTACATTAAAAAATTTGATGTAAAACTACACAGCCAAAACATGACAATTGAAATCAATTAAAGTATTTAATTCTTCTCCTTCTCTTTAATTGATTTCGTTGTTTTTTATCTAATCAAACCTAAGATATAATACCTGTTTTAAATTTAGGAATTTTTATGAGATATGATAAAATGAGCTCTTTTATTGTAATGGATATTGTAAGAGATGCATTAAAATATGAAGATACAATCCATTTTGAAATAGGGCAACCCGATTTACCTCCTAGTTCTAAGGTAAAAGAAAATCTATTAGATGCCGTAAATAGTGAAAAGTTTGCATATACTGAAAGTTTAGGTTTATTAAGTCTAAGAGAAAAAATAGTTGAGCATTATAAAAAAGTATATAATGTAGATATAGAGCCTTCACAAGTTTTACTTACTCCTGGTACATCAGGAGCTTTTTTAGTTGCTTATACCTTAACTTTACAAACAAAAGGTAGGTTAGGACTAAGTGATCCATCTTATCCATGTTATAAAAACTTTGCATACATGTTTGATATTGAACCTGTTTTTATGAATATAGATAAAACTACAAATTATCAATTAACAACAAATCATTTAAAAAATGTACAAATTGATGCACTTCAAATCTCTTCACCTTCAAATCCTACTGGAAATATTTATGATAAAGAAAATTTAAAAGAGCTAATAGAGTATTGTGATGAAAAAAACATCACATTTATATCTGATGAGTTATATCATGGTTTAGTTTATGAAAAACAAGAGGTTACAGCTTTAGAGTTTAGTGAAAATGTTTTTGTTATAAATGGTTTTTCAAAATATTATTGTATGCCTGGACTTAGACTTGGTTGGATAATTGTACCTAAACATTTGGTAAGACAAGCAGAAATTATCTCTCAAAATATATTTATCTCAGCTCCTACACTTTCTCAATATGCTGCTTTAGAAGCTTTTGATTATGAGTATTTAGATTCAATAAAAAATATTTTTAAAGAAAGAAGAGATTATTTATATCATGAGTTAAATGAAATATTCGATATTGATGCTAAACCAGAAGGTGCATTTTATTTATGGGCAAATGTTTCAAAATATACAAATAATAGTTTTGATTTTGCAAAAGAGTTATTAGAAAATATCCATATTGCAACAACACCAGGGATTGATTTTGGTTCAAATAATACAAATCAATATCTAAGATTTGCATACACAAGAGATATAGAACATATGAAAGAGGGAGTTGAGAGATTAAAAGAGTATTTAAAAGGTAAAAAAGTTTGAAAAAATATATATTATTTGACAATGACGGAGTGTTAGTTCATACAGAACCTTTATATTATGAAGCAAGTAAACAAGCTTTAAAAGAGTTTTTTGATTTAGATTTAGAGTTTGAAGATTATATGAAGATTATGGCAAGAGGTGGAACTGCTTGGGAAAAAGCAATTGAAAAGGGTTTTTCTCAAAAAGCAATTATAGAAGCAAGAGATCAAAGAAATAGATATTATCAAGAGTATTTAAGTACAAAAGATATTGAGATAAATGGTGTAAAAGAGATATTAAAAGAGTTATCAAAAAATTTCAAGATGGGTATTGTTACAACTTCTAGAAGAGTTGATTTTGAATTGATTCATGCAAATAGAGGAATAGTAGATTTTATGGATTTTGTTTTGTGTGAAGAGGATTATACTTATTGTAAACCACATCCAGAGCCATATTTAAAAGGTTTAGAAGTTTTTACTGCTTTACAAAATGAAGCTATAGTTGTAGAAGATTCCCAAAGAGGGTTAACATCAGCTTATAGTGCAGGGATTGATTGTGTAATTGTTCATAATGAATTTACTAAAACCCAAGATTTCTCAAAAGCAAAATATAAAATAGAAAATTTAGAACAGATATTAAATATATTATAGTTTGAGAAGTTTAGTCATTGTACTTCTCAAACTCCTCGTCATAAAAGCAACCTAGTTGACAGTGTCTTACTTTTACATCTGAAGCTTTGACAGTTGAACCAACTTGTTTTAAACTAACCCCTTTTTCTCTAGCAATATGCCATGCTACTTCACAATCTATTTTTTTTTCTTGTGCAAAATTTCTTGATAGCTTATCATATATATTGTCATCCATCTCTTCAAATTTAAGTTTCCCGAAAACACCTAATTCACAGTTTGTGATTTTTATGTTAAGTGAATTTGTAATTTCTGCCATATCTTTTGGCTTCATTCCAATAAGTCTAGCTACTTTGAAAGCTTTTAGACAAGATAATTTTCCATCTTCATCCAAATTTGTATAGAGTAAATCTTTTTGGATATTATCTAGCCTTTTCATTAATAAATTACCTTTTGTATGTTTTTATAATTATACTAAACTATTTGTAATATAACAACAATTAAATTATATTTATAAGTTTTATATAAGAATAGTGTCACTAATAAACACAAAATATATTTTTGAAGAAGGTAGAGTAAAGGAGATTTACTCTACCTTAAAGGAGAATTGTTGCAAAATTCGGAATAAGTCGTTTAGTACTACTTATTTCTATACAAATTATAGATTATTAATATTAATGAGTTAAAAACAAACAATTAACAAATAGTTAATAAGTTATGTAAAAAAGAATTATTATTTATATTATTATAATTACTTTTTATCATCAAATAGTAATTTATAGTGCTATTTGATGATTTAAATAACTCATTATTTTATACTTTAAGACTGGTTAAGTAAAGATATTTAGTAGATATTTTTTAATTTTATTTTGGGTTAAATATTACACAATTAACATTAATAGTATGTAAGATTTAAAACAAAAAGGGGAAAGATGAGTTCTCAAGAATTGAAATTGAATAATGATTCTTTTTTATTATCAGAAACTGATGAAAAAGGTATTATTAGATTTGCAAATGAAGAATTTTGTGAATTTGCTGAGTATAAGCTTGAAGAGTTAATTGGAAAACCACATAATATAGTTAGACATCCCGACATGCCAAAAGCTGCTTTTAAAGACTTATGGCAAACAGTGCAATCAGGGAAACCATGGAAAGGGTTTGTAAAAAACAAAACTAAAAATGGTAACTATTATTGGGTATTTGCAACTGTATTCCCTTTTAAATCTTGTGATGGTTCAAAAGGTTATATTTCATGTAGAAGAATGGCTGCACAAAGTGAAATAGATAAATATGAACAACTTTACAAAACTATGGAATAGGGGAGTATAAAATGAATTTTACACATATGTCTATCAGGAATAAAATAAAAATTTTAACTATAATTCCTCTTTTTGTTGTATTTATTTTATCTATTTTAATAATTGGTGATGCCTATAATAAAAAAACAAAGCTAGAAGAGGTTAAAAGTTTAGTATATTTTTCAGAGAAAATATCTGCTTTATTACATGAAACCCAAAAAGAAAGAGGTGCTAGTTCTGGGTATTTAGGAAGTAAGGGTACAAAATTTAAAGATGATTTAGAAAAACAAATATTACTAACAAGTAAAAAAGTTGATGAGTTTTTAGATTTTACAAAAACTTTTGATAGTAGTTTATATCCTCCTAATGGCAAAGTTTTAATTGAAAAAGTTGTAGATGAATTATCAAAAATTGATTCAATAAGAAAAAATGTAAACACTCTTAATATTGAAATATCTAAAGCTATTAGTTACTATACAAATATTAACTCTATGTTATTGAAGTTTATTGCAATGACTGCATTAACAGCAGAAGATGATCATATAATAAACGATATAAATACACTATATAACTTTTTAATGATAAAAGAAAGAGCAGGTATCGAAAGAGCAGTTGGAGCTAATGCTTTTTCTAAGAAAACTTTTACTCCGCAATTATTTATAAAATTTGTAAATCTAGTAAATGAACAAAAATTGTTCTTAAATACCTTTCATATTTATGGCTATGAATATAGTGAATATTTGATGAAAAAATTAGAAGACCCTTCTATTAATGAAGTTGAAAAAATGAGAACGGAACTATTTAAATATGGTGAGAATCCTGATATTCAATTTGATATTGATCCCGCTTATTGGTTCTTAACAATAACAAAAAAAATAAATATTTTAAAAGAAGTTGATGATTATTTATTAAATGTTATTGAAAAAGAAACAGATGAATCAATAGATGGATATGCTACATTCACATATACTATTACTGCACTTATACTTATTATATTATTTGTATTACTTTGGTTAGTAACTACCATGGTAGGTGGTATTACAAGGGCAATAAATAAGATATATGTTGGTATTGAACAGTTTATGGCATATTTAAATAGAGATATAAATGAACTAAATTATATAGATCTAAAAACAAGAGGTGAGTTAGGAAAACTAGCATCAATGGTAAATGACAATATTGATAGAATCAATGGAGATTTAGAAAAAGATTTACTTTGTGTTGGTGAGGCAACTATCACTTTAGATAAATTAGAAAGAGGATTTTATTCTTGTAGAGTTAATTCAAAAGCAGCAAATCCACAAGTTTCAACATTAGCAAAAACTATAAATAGAATGTTAGATAATCAAGAAGAGGTTATAAAAAAGATATTACAAATACTAAAAGAGTATACAGAATATAATTATGTTAATTTTATAGATATTAAAAATATCGATGGTGAATCTAAAAAAATGGTTGATGGAATAAATTCTTTAGGTGATGCAATAACTAAGATGCTTGTTGAAAATAAACATAATGGAGAGACTTTACTTGAAGGTTCAAATCAACTTTTATTAAATGTTGATGAATTAAACAAAGCTTCAAATGATGCTGCTGCAAGATTAGAAGAAACAGCAGCAGCAGTTGAAGAGATAACAAGTAATGTGATATCTAGTTCAGAAAATATTTCACAAATGGCAAGTTATGCAAATGAATTGACAAAATCAGTAAATACTGGTGAAAATTTGGCAAAAGAAACTGTAAACTCTATGGATGATATCAATACACAAGTAACTGCAATAAATGAAGCTATTACAGTTATTGATCAAATAGCATTCCAAACAAATATACTTTCACTAAATGCAGCTGTTGAAGCAGCAACAGCAGGAGAAGCTGGAAAAGGATTTGCAGTAGTTGCACAAGAGGTTAGAAATCTTGCAAGCAGAAGTGCAGAAGCAGCAAATGAGATTAAATCCTTAGTAGAAAATGCAACAGTAAAATCAAGCAATGGTAAAAATATTGCAGCACAAATGATTAAAGGGTATCATGATTTAAGTGAAAATATCAATAATACAATTGAGCTTATTAAAGATGTTGAAAATTCTGCAAAAGAACAAAGACATGGAATAGAACAAATAAGTGATGCAATAAATAATTTAGATAAACAAACTCAGGTAAATGCAAGTATTGCTTCTGATGCAAATGAGATAGCCTTGTCAACTTCAAAACTTGCAAATGCAGTAGTTGAAGCAACCAATAAAAATAATTTTAAAGGGAAATAAGTAGATTTATTCTACTTATTTTTTATATTAGTTTACGTTTAGTAATTCCCATTTACTTTTTGGGGCATTATAATTTTCAAAAGCTTGATAAATATATCTTATATCATCACTAATAATTACAGCATCTAAATGTTCTTGTTGTAAAAACCCCTCATTTATACAGTTTTGTAAAAAATCTATAAGCTTGTCATAATATCCATTTAAGTTATATAAAGCACAAGGTTTAGTATGTGTTCCAATTTGTATTGAAGTAAAAACTTCTGATATCTCTTCTAAAGTACCAAATCCACCAGGTAATGCAATAAAAGCATCAGATAATTCTTCCATTTTTGCTTTTCTTTCTCTGATATTATTTACTTTGTATATTTCTGTTAGATTAAGGTTTTCAAGCTCTTTAAGTGCAAGTTTATGAGTTATTACTCCTGTAACATTCATACCTAATGATAAAGCTTCATTTGAGATTATACTCATAAGTCCAGAGTTACTCCCTCCATAAACTATGTTTACCTCTTTTTTAGCTAAAAAGCCAATAACCTCTTTTGCACTTTTGATATATATTTTATCATTTCCATAGTTTGAACCACAATAAATTGCTATATTCATTAAAACTCATTTCCTTCAATTGTATTATATGAAAAACTTTTAATCTCATTTTCATCACAGTAATATTCAATTTCAATAGGTCTACAACAAACTTCACAATCTTCAACTATATTGTTATAACCTTCTACTCCAAGATCTAAAAGTACACTAATAGCTTCCCTACAATAAGGGCATTGAAGATGTTGCTCAAACATATTTTTTCTTATATGGTTTAAATAAAATTAAAAGTTTTGGTAGTAAAAGAAGTGCAGAACCTAGCAATGTAATCATTACAATTACAGTTAATAAACCAAAATAAATAGTTGGAATAAGGTTTGAAAGCACTAAAATTGAAAATCCAACAACAACTACCAGTGAAGTATATGTCATCGCATAACCAATACTTTCATGTGATCTTTGCATAGCCTTTATATAATCATGATCTTTTTTATACTCTTCATGGAATCTGTGAATATAGTGAATAGTATCATCCACTCCAATACCAATTGAAATTGCTGCAATTGTAATAGTCATAATATCAAGAGGTATATTTAACCACCCCATTATTCCAAAAATAATACTTATTGGAACTAAGTTTGTGAGTATTGCAATAGTTGCTACTAAAATTGACCTAAATAAGATTACAAACATTAAAAAAAGTATAATTACTACAAATCCCAAAGTCTTAATTTGTGAATCAAAAAGTGATTGCAACATATTATTGTATAAAATCATTAGATTTGATAATCGAAATTCAACGTAATTGTCATTTAACATATTTTTTAAATCAATATTAATTTTATTGATTAATTCATCTCTTCTTAGATTTGGATTAGAGTCAACAATTCTTGTATTTATTCTTGTTTGATTGTTTTCAATACTAACATAAGGACTTAAAATTAGATTTTTATACTCAAGTGGTAGTTTATTATAAAGTAAAGCAAGTTTAAATCCATCTAAATCTTCCCCATGATTTAAAACTTTTCCAACTTTTAATAAGGTTGCTAGTGATTGTACTTTTCCAATTTCAGGAATAGATTCCAAATAGTTATGTACTTTTATTATAGTGTCCATTTTGTCTTTACTAAACCAATACTGTTCACTACTTTCCTCTTGTGCAAATTCATCTTCAAATGATGCAAATTCATCATCCATTTTTATTTTTTCTTTTTTCTCTTCTTTGAAAGTTAATATTACATCTAAAGGGGTTGTACCTCCAAGATTATTATCAATAACTTCCATCCCTTTATAAATCTCAGTATTTTTTTTGAAATAGTTTATAAAGCTGTTTTCAACAATAAGTTTTGAAGTTCCTGTAAGACTAAATATAACCATAAAAAAGCTTGAAAGTAAAATCATATAGCCATTTTTTTCTACAAGCTTAGTACATAAAGGTATTATTGGTAATTTAAAGTTTGATTCTTTTACTGCATCAACTTTTTTCATCAATATTAAAATTGTAGGAAATAAAATAAATGAAATAATCAAGGAAATAGCAATACCTGTACTCATCATCCAACCAAGATTTTTTACAGGTTCAATCCCTGATAAAACAAGTGATGCAAAACCAGCTATAGTTGTAATAATTGCAAAAAATGATGGATTGAACTTTGAAAGAATAGTATTAATTACAAGTTTATATTGTGTGGCATGTTTATATCTAAACTTTAGTTCTCTATATCTTACAATTAAGTGTAATACTATTGATAGTGTAATAATCAATTGTAAAGCTATAAAATTTGAAGATATTACAGTAACCTCCCAGCCAAATAATCCTAGTGTCCCTGCTGTAGATATTACTGATAAGGAACAGATTAATACAGGTAATACAATCCAAATAATCTGTCTAAAGATTATCCATAAAATTGCTATTAATAGTAAAATAAGAGTTGAACCATATATTAGTAGATCGTTTTTAACAAAACTAATAATATCATCAGCAATCATATTTACACCACCTAAAAAAAGTGTGGCATTTTTATTTTGGTACTCAGCAATTATTTTTCTAATCTTTTCTAAGTTTTGATGATCTTCATATCTTTGAATATCTCTAAAAGTTTTAAACTCTTTTACTGCTTTAGTTAACTCTACTTCTTCCTCTTTTGTTAAACTTGACTTTCTCTTTTTATCTAAGAGTTTATTTCTTTTTTCTAATAATTCATAATACTTTTTATTTGTTTTCAAATTAAGAATTATTGAAGTTGTTTTAAAATCTTTACTTACTAAACTATTTTCATATAACGGAGATGTTAGAAACTCTTTTTTAACTAATGTTTCATCAATTTCACTGTTTGAAAGAGTTCGTACATTATCAACAAGTTTAGTTAATTCTTGAACGGGAGATTCTAAAAGAGGGACATTTAAAATAGAAGTTACAGATTCAATTTTTTCTAGTTTTTTAAACTCTTCTATTATCTCTTTTAATCTACTTAAACTTTTTTCAGAAAGCAATTGTTCATTAGGTTTATATGTAACAAGTAAAAAGTCTGGTGTATAATATCTTTTAGCAATAACTCTTGAAAATTCCAAATCTTTATCATTGTCTAAAAGAAGTGTTTCAGCAGAAGCATCTATTTCTAATTTTGTAGAGTAAAAGCCTAAAAATAGTATTCCTATAAAAAGTAATAACATTACTTTTATAGGGTATTTTAAAACTACCAAGTCATAAAATTTTTTTGTCATCTAAATTATTTTTTATTTTTCATAAAATCGATTAATTGAGGGAAAGATTTCTCTTTTAAAAATCCTGCATATTGTTGTCTATATGTTTGAATAATACTCACACCTACTAATTCCACATCATAGATTAACCATTTGTCTTCATCTTTTGAAGTTTGATAAAACTTATAATTTATCTCATATTTATCTGTTTTACCTACTAAAACAGTTTGTAGTTCTAGTCTATTTGGTTTTGGTGTATTTGTTCCTAATATTTTTACAAGTTCATCTGTATATAAGTCTAGTTTACTTACATATGAATTTTTTAATTCTTTTGTAAAAAGGTTTACAAATTCATTTTGTTGTTCTTTATTTATCTCTTTCCAAGTTCTACCTAAAGATAATTTTGACATTAAAGGGTAGTCAAATACTGAATCCATAAGATCTATAATTTCTTTTGATTTTGAATCCTTATTTAATTTACTATCTTTCAAAATCAATAATACTTTGTCTATTTTATTTCTCATCTCTGGTTCAATTTCAGATTTCGTTAATGCAAATGCAGAAACTGAAAAGAAAAATAATATAAATAAAGCAAGGCATCTTTTCAACATAAATTACTCCTGAATCTCTTTTTCTCGTTTTTGGTTATATGTATCTCTTAAAAATGGATATAAATCAATAGCATCTTTTTTTAAGTTTTCATATTTTCCTTGATTTAATGATACTTCATTTACCACTTCATATACCTTAATTGCTAGTGTATGTTCAGTTCTTTCAGGTATTTTATAATTTAATGCACTAATATCTGTTAGTGGACTTACATATCCATCTGCTGTTAATCCTACCATATCCCTTAGATTAGAAGGTCCTAAAAATGGTAAAACAACATGGAAACCTTGACCAACTCCATAAAAACCTAAAGTTTGTCCAAAATCTTCATCATATTTTTTCATCTCTAAATTATTTGAAGCAACGTCAATTAAACCTAAAAGACCAAATGTACTATTAATTGTAAATCTTCCTATCTCACTAAAAGCATTTGCTATTTTAAATTGTAATAAATTATTTATAAATCTAATAGGAAATTTTAAATTATATATTGCATTTGATACTCCCACTCTTGCAGGTTCTGGAACAATTATAGAGTAACCTTTTGATGTTGGTTCTAAGATATTGATATAAACAAAATCATTAAATGAAGTCATTGTTCTATTGTAACCTTCAAGTGGATCAAAAATCTCTTTTTTGGGTGTTTTAAATTCATCTTCAAATCCATCTAAATCTTGAGCATAAGAATTTAAATTTATAAAAAATGATATAACAATAAAAAATAAAAACCTAGTGATAGAAAACATTCATCAAACCTTATTTAATATAATAAGTATATATATTACCTAATTTTTTCACAAAAGTTACTTAATAAACATAATTGTTATTATAAGAGTTAACAAATAGTTAACAGAATGAGTAAAAATAAAACATATTTTATCTAAAAAAATATATTCTTATGAAGCTATTATTTCAAAAAGGGTATAATCCCAAAAAAAATAGAAAATAAATATTGGAGTTTTTTATGGGTAGAGCCTTTGAATATAGAAAAGCAGCTAAAATGAAAAGATGGGGAAATATGTCAAGAGTTTTCCCAAAACTAGCAAAAGCAATCGAAATTGCAGCTAAATCAGGTGGTGGAGATCCTGAGATGAATTCAGCACTTAGAACAGCTATTTTAAATGCAAAAGCTGAAAATATGCCAAAAACAAATATTGATGCAGCTATAAAAAGAGCTACAGGAAAAGATGCAGCAAATTATTCAGATGTAAACTTTGAAGGTAAAGGACCACATGGAATTTTGATTTTTGTTGAAACAGCTACAGATAACAATACAAGAACAGTTGCTAATGTAAAAATGCATTTTAATAAAAATGGTGGTCAAGTTGTTCCAACTGGTTCTTTAGAATTTTTCTTTGATAGAAAAGCTATTTTTGAGTTTAATAAAACTGAAGATATGGATTTAGAAGAGTTAGAATTAGAACTGATTGATGCAGGACTTGAAGAAATCGAAGAGGAAGATGGTATTGTTTTAGTTACTGCTAATTATACAGATTTTGGTAGTTTAAATAAAACTTTTGAAGATTTAGGAATTGAACTTACAAAAGCAGAATTGAAAAGAATTCCAAATAATCCCCAAGAGTTTACTGAACAGCAACAAGAAGATATAGGTAAACTAATTGAAAAGCTTGAAGATGATGATGATGTTCAAGCAGTTTATACAAATATAGCATAAAAGAGTTTTCTCTTTTATGTAAATTAAAAGGAGTAGATTTTGAAGAAAATTTTACTTTTAACTATTTTTACAATTTCAATCTTAAATGCAATAACATGGTCTCAATTAAAAAGTTGGGGAAATAAAACAATTGAACCTGATGTAAAATACAATATAGAGACAGAAGGTTACAATGTAAGAGTTTATGAATTTACACCTGTAAGTGACCCAGGAAGTACCTGTATTATGACTTTTACAAATGAAAAAATGGGAATGTTTTGTTTTAATAAATCAAAAGATGCACTAAGAAAAGAAAAAAACTAAAATTTACTATATTTATATCTAATATATATTTCAATATAATCAATTAATATATTTTTAAAAGTTGAAAAAATGAAAACTGTAATAAATAAATTGATATTGATTTTTATATTTGCCATTACTTTTCTTAATGCAAATTCAACTATTAAGATAGTGTATAATGGTGGAACTCCACCTTTGAAATTTACAGATGCTAACAATAAGCCAAATGGTATGTTTATAGATATATGGAATCTTTGGGCTGAAAAAACAAATCAAAAAATAGAATTTATCGAAACCTCTTGGGATGATACAATTAATATGATAAAAGAGGGAACTGCTGATATTCATGCTGGTATATACTACACCCAAGAAAGAGATACTTATTTAGATTATACTTCAAAACCATTTTTTACAAATAAAAAATATTTTTTTTATCATAAAAGTTTGGGTGACATATTTAGTATAAATGATTTAAAACCTTATGTCATTGCAATTGATAATGGTTATCCTAAAATATATATGAAAGAGAATCTTCCAGATTTTTTTTGGAAAGAGTATAAAAGTGCTGATGAAGCAAATAGTGCTTTTTTAAACAATAAATATAAAGTTGTTTTATCCTCTTTATCAACCTTTTATTATTATTTAAAAAGAAATAATATTGATGAAAATTTATATGAATATAATGAATCAACATATGTATATTCTAAAAATTATTATGGAGCAGTTAAACAAGGTAATAAAAAGCTTTTAGATTTGATAGAGATGGGTTTTGCAAAAATTAGTGATGAAGAGATTAATGAAATTGAATTAAAATGGACAAAAGAATTAAATTTTAATGATTTCGATAAAACAACAACAGAAATACTTTTAACAAAAGATGAAATATCATATTTAAATCATAAAAAAGAATTAACAATGTGTGTCGACCCAGCTTGGTTACCTTTTGAACAATTAGAAGAAAATCAATATGAAGGTATCATTGCTGATATTTATAAACTATTTAATAAAAATTTAATTGTACCAATAAGATTAATTCCAACTCAAAGTTGGTCTGAGTCATTAGCTTCATCAAAACTAAGAAAATGTGATTTATTAAGTGCCGTTGCTAAAACAGCAAATAGAGAAAAATATATGAATTTTAGTAAACCTTTTATGACATTTTCACAAGTTTTAGTTACAAGAGAAAAAGAACCTTTTATTATAGAGTTTGATGAAGTTATTTATAAAAAAATTGGTGTTGTAAGAGATTCTGCAATTGCAGAATTGCTTCAAAATAGATATCCAAATATAAATTTAGTTGAAGTTGAAAATATTTTAGATGGCTTGTTTAAGGTTAGTAGTGGGGAATTATATGGATTTGTAAATACTACGGCAGCAGTAAGTTATGCTATTGCAAAAAGTGGTATGACAAATCTAAAAATTGCTTCAAAAGTTGGTATTGACTATCAAATTAGAGTTGCCTTAAGAAATGATGAACCTTTATTAGTTGATATATTTAATAAAATAATTGATAAAACAAGTAAAGATGAAATAAACAATATAAAAGATAGATGGTTAAAAGTAAAAGTTGATGAGAATGTTGATTACACTTTAGTTTATAAAATTTTAGGTTGGTTTATAGTTATTATAATTGTAATTTTTTATTGGAATAGAAAATTAAAACAAGAGATAGATGAGCGAGTAAAAGCAGAAAAAGAGTTAAATAAATTTTTACAAATTATTGAACAAAGTCAAGCTTCTATAATACTTACAGATTTAGAAGGAAAGATTTTATATGTAAATCCACATAGTAGTAAAGAAACGGGTTATTTAAAAGAAGAACTTATAGGAAATACTCCAAGTGTATTTAAATCTGGTAATCAAAGCAAAGAGTTTTATGACGAACTTTGGGAAACAATTAGATCAGGAAATACTTGGCAGGGTGAGTTTTTAAATAAGAAAAAAAATGGGGATCATTTTTGGGAGAGTGCGGTAATAGCACCAATATTTGATGAAGATAAAAATATTAAGTTTTTTGCTTCAATCAAACAAGATATTACTGAAAGAGTAACTGTTCAAGAAGAATTGATTATTGCTCAGAAAGAAGCTAATGAGGCAAATGAAGCAAAATCAGACTTTTTAGCAAAAATGAGTCATGAGATAAGAACTCCTATGAATGCTGTTTTAGGGATGATGTATCTTTTAGAAAAAACTAATCTCACTCAAGATCAAAGAAATTATCTAAAAAAAGCAAATATTGCTGCAAATTCACTTCTTGGAATTATAAACGATATTTTAGATTTTTCAAAAATTGAAGCAAATAAAATGGAGATTAAAAATAGTGAATTTAATATCTATGAATTGATAAATGATATTATGTCTGTTCTGAGTACTAAAGCAGAAGATAAAAATATCGAGTTAATAACAAAATTTGATGATAAAATTCCAGTATATATAATCTCTGACAGATTAAGATTAGCTCAAATTTTAAATAATCTTGTTTCAAATGCTATTAAGTTTACTGATGCAGGCGAAGTAATTGTAAGTGCAAACTTATCTAAAAATGAATCCTCAAAAGAAGTGATTCTAAAATTTTGTGTAAAAGATACAGGAATTGGTATTTCAGAAGAGAATCAAAAACATCTTTTTAATGAGTTTGTACAAGTGGATAATTCTGCAACAAGAAGTTTTTATGGTACAGGTTTAGGTTTAGCAATTTGTAAAAAACTATCAAATATGCTTGGTGGAGATATTTGGATAGAATCAAGTAATGAGGGCTTAGGAACTACAATCTGTTTTTCAATAGAAGTTAAAATAGCAATTTCTCAAGAACATGTTGGATTTTTATTTCCATCAGATACAAAAAATTTAAAAGTTTTAGTAGTAGATGACAATAATTTGGCAGCTGATGTTTTAACACATATCTTAGAATCATTTAATTATCAAGTAAAAAATGTAGATAATGGTTATGAGGCGATTAAAATACTAAAAGAAGAAAAATTTGATTTGGTATTTTTAGATTATAAAATGCCTAATCTTAATGGTTTAGATACATTTAATAAATATAAAAATATATTAAAAGAAAAAACTCCCAAAACAATAATTGTAACAGCATATTCAGGAGAAGTTTTACAAAAAGATGTAGAGAAACTTGGAATATTTGGCTTTTTACAAAAACCAATAACTCCATCAACATTACATGATAAAATCATAGAAATCTTTGATACAAGTACGAATAGTATAGATTCCCAAAAAAGAAATTTAAATAAAATTTTTGAACCTCAAAATGTTTTATTAGTTGAAGACAATGAACTCAATAGAGAATTTGCAATCTCTGTATTAGAAGAGTTTGGATTAAATGTAGATGTTGCAGTAGATGGAATTGAGGCTATTCAAAAAGTAATTACACAAAAATATAAATTGATTTTAATGGATATTCAGATGCCTAAATTAGATGGTTTAGAAGCAACTCAAAAAATAAGAAGTTTAAATGAAAAATATTTTAAAACATTGCCTATAATCGCATTGAGTGCTAATGCTTTAGTGGGAGATAGACAAAAAAGCTTAGATGCAGGAATGAATGAACATATTACAAAACCAATAAATCCTAACACTTTATATTTAGTATTAAAAAAGTATATACCAGAAAAAACTATTATTAATAGTGATGATATCAATAAAAAACCCAATTATAAATATATAAAACAATTGAATGAAAACTTATTTGATATAAATGAAGCGATGAATAGAATATCTTATAACGAAGAACTTTATATTAAGATTTTAAAACAATTTAAAAATAATTATCAAAATATGTTAAATGAAATAGATAGATTATTAAAAGATAATGAATTAGAAAAATTGGAAAAAAAGATACATGAAATGAAAGGAATTGTAGGCAATATTGCTGCAAAAAAACTTTTTGATTTATTATCAACAATAAATGGAAAGTTGATAAATAAAGATATTATTAATATTGAATTGATAGAAGAGTTTAAAGAAGAATTTAATAACATTATTACAGATATAAATAAATTAGAACTAATTGAACTAGAAGAAATTAAACAATTTGACAAAGATATTGTAATCAAGTTATTAAATAGTTTAGACAAGACTATAGATTATGATATTGTAGAAGCAACAAAAATACTAGAAGAGTTAGGGCACTATTTACAAAAAAGTGATTATAAAGATTTATATACAAAAATGGATGAAGCATTAAATAGTTTTGATACAGATAAGTTAAAACAACTTATAAAAAACTTTTTTAAGGAACTTTAAATGGATAAAAAAAGAGTTTTAATAGTAGATGATGTACCTTCAAATATTCATCTTTTAATGGATATGTTAAAAGATAAATATTCGATTGTAGCAGCTACTAATGGTAAAAAAGCTCTTGAGATTATTAGCGATAGTCATATAGATATTGTTTTATTAGATATTTCAATGCCCCAAATGGATGGTTATGCAGTTCTAAAAAGGATAAAAAGTGATGAAAAAAGTGTTAATATACCAATAATATTTGTAAGTTCTTTTGAGGAGGAATCTCAACTAAAAATAAAAGCTGATGGTTTTATCTCTAAACCTTTTTCAAAACAAAAGGTTTTGGATATCGTTTCAAAATATCTAAATGAAGATAAAAATTATATTGAAAATAGAAATATCGAGGTTACAATGGAAGATATAAAAAAAACTATTTTAGTTGTTGATGATTCACCAGAAAATCTTCAAGTGATGATTGAGGTTTTGAAACAAGATTATAAAGTAAGTGTAGCAACAAGTGCAAAAAAAGCATTGGAGTTATTAAATTCAGGATTAAAAGTTGATTTAATACTACTTGACGTAATCATGCCAGAAATGGATGGTTATGAATTATGTAAAGAATTAAAATCTATTAATGAATATAAAAATATACCAGTAATTTTTGTAACTATATTAGAAAATGAACATGATATTGTTTTAGGTTTTGAACTAGGAGCTGTTGATTATGTTATAAAACCAATTGAACCAATAGTTTTAAAAGCTAGAATAAATACTCATTTAAAACTAAAAAGTTATCAAGATAAATTATTGGATGATATTAAACAAAAAGATGAACTTTTATTAAATCAATCAAAACTTGCAGTTTTAGGAGAGATGTTTGAAAATATTACTCATCAGTGGAAACAGCCTTTATCTTCAATAAGTGTATCAACAACAGGTATAAAAATTGAAAAAGAACATGATATATTAACTGATGAAAGATTAATGAGTTTTATGGAGAGTATTGAACTTTCAGTAAAACATCTAAATCAAACTATTGATGATTTTAAAAACTTTTTAGTTAATGATACTAAACAACATAGATTTAATTTAAAAGATATCATAAACAAAACTATAAAACTTCTTCAAATAAAATTTAAAACAGAAAATATACTTATTCAAACTGATTTACAAGATGTTGAAATGATAAATTATCAAAATGATTTGATACAAGTTTTGATGAATATTTTATCAAATGCTTATGAAGCTTTATGGCATAAAAGTGGAAAGAAAATAATTGAGATTGAAACGTATAAACTTAATAATCAAGTTTGTATAGAAGTAAGAGATAACGCAGGTGGTATTGCAAATGAAAATCTAAAAAATATTTTTAAAAAATATTTTTCAACAAAAGAAGATAAAGAGGGTAGTGGAGTAGGATTGTATATGACAAAAAAAATATTAGATGATAGGCTAAAAGGTGAAATAGATGTTTACAATATAGATAATGGAGCTTGTTTTAAAATAACATTGCCTACAATCTAATAATTTAACTAGATTTTATAATTTTTATCTAAAAGCATATAACTATCAAGTATTTTTTGATGTTGCTCTACAACTACTTTTGAAGATATATTTGTTATAGCAACATTGTGCATATTTATTACATTTGATAGAAATTCATTAAAATTTATGTTTATATCTTCGATTTCCCAAGGGTTAGCTCTAAATGCTTCATTATAAAAAGTTGGCATCAGTTCTTTTCCATATTTATATTGTGCTAAATTTGCTATTAGTTCATTATTAAAATTTGTTCTTTCTGACTCATTATTTATAGTTTTATTTGTTTCATAAATTGCACGATTAAATTCACTATTTGCAGTTGTTTTTGTAGAAAACATCATACTAAAAAACTTATTGTTGTCTATATCAGTAGTAGAATCTGTTTTAAGGATTGTAGGGTTTTTGATAAAATAATCAGCGAATTGCTCTATTTGTTTATATGATAAATTATTAAGTTCAGATTCAGAAACTTTTCTATCTTCTAAAATTTTTTTAAAAATTTCTAAATCTTCTTGTTTTTGCTCTTTTGTATTTTGAATATAATTTTCTAATATAAAGTTGTTTTCTTCAACTGAAGTTTTTATTTCATCTTTATTTTTAAGTATTTTATTTATATCAATATCATCTGTCCAACTTTTTTGTTCTTTTGATTGAAAGCTTTTAAAAAAATTTAAAACATCAGTTAAAAGTTCAATAATTTTTGAAGGATCACCTCCAAATCTTTTTGCTCCTTCTTCTATTGCAATAATCTCATCCTCAAAATACTTTTTTGTACTCTCAAAAGTTTTAAACTCTTTTAGCGGGTTTTTTTCATGATTTCCAGGTACTATATTACCATTTTCATCCTCCATCAGTCCACTTCCAAAAGATGACCAAAGTTTACTACTTAGACTCATAAAATCCCTTATATCCATCTCTGATAGATAATTGATAAATTTATCCTTTGCATTTTTATCTTTCTCAAATATCGAATGTTCAAACCATTTTTCTCCACCTGCAATCCCAAGTGCATTGTATCTTTGTAATCCAAGTTTATATTTTTCATCAAACTCTTCTTTGTTAACATTGTCATTTATAGATTGATTTTTATTAGATTCTATCTCTTGTACAGTATTTAAAAATTCATTGGTTGATACGGTTTTTGATACAGAATTATTATTTTGTGTTTGATAATTTAGACCAGTTTGTTGTTTATCACTAATATTCATACAATATCCTTTTAAATGTAAGTATAAATTTTAGTATAAATATAATTAAATATAGATATTTATTATTTAAGTAAATGGGCTAGGATGGTATTTTTATTTATAAATAACTATACCATCTTTATAGTAGAATTAATTTTTTATATCTTTAATAACTCTTTTAATATTTTCAATTCTTGTAGATGAATTTGGGTGTGTTGAGAAAAATTCGATACCTTCATTTTTTCCCTCTTTCATATTTTCCCAAAATTTTAAAGCTTCATTTAGATCATAGCCTGCGCTGTGCATTAAATGAATACCAATCTCATCTGCTTCACTCTCTTGCATTCTTCCATAAGGAAGTAATACTCCATATTGTGCACCTAATCCATAAGCTATATTAAATGTTTGGGTTAATTCTGGTGCTTGGGAACTAAGAACTATATTTCCAACTGTTTGAAGAGCATTTGTTACCATTCCACTGCTTACTCTTTCTGCACCATGACGTGCTAGGGCATGGGCAATCTCATGAGACATTACAGTTGCTAGTTGTGAATCATTTTTTGCAACGTCCAATATCCCTGTATATACTACAACTTTTCCTCCTGGTAAACAAAAGGCATTTTTAGCTTCGTTTTCTACTAGATTAAATTCCCATTTATAATCACTTCTATTAACCACTTTTGCTATTCTCATACCAATATTTTTAACTCTATTTGCATCTTTTGTATTTGTAATCACTTTTGATTTATCTAAAGCTTCTTTATATGATTCTTCACCCAAAGCTAACTCTTGTGATTGTGAAATTAGTATCATTTGACTTCTATTTGTATAAGGCGCTTTTGCTGTACATCCAGAAATAAAGATTATTAAGATAAATAAGATTAAATAAGAGCTATATTTTTTCATTTTTTTCCTTTATGATTTTAAATTCTACCATTTCTCCAGAAATATCCCCAAAAAGTAAAACATCTTTTAAAACAGCTTTATTACAAAAACCATGGTCATTTAAAGATATTAAAAGTTCTCCCCTTTTACTTGAAAAAATTCTTTGATTGATATATGCTATAAATTTAGATTTGGAATCAATTTTTAAATTTTCATCTAATATTTTCATTTGTTCTTTAGCTGGTATTAAAATACTGATTTTACCTTTTGTTTTATTTGCTCCAATAGCTTTTAGAGTATATTCTTTACCATCTTCAAAACCTATGAGTAGTTCTTGTAGGTTGAAAAATAAAGATAAAATATCATCTTTAGCAAAGTAATCTAAAGTAGAATTCTCTTCATCACGAAATTCCACTTTTTTCTGAGATAAATCATTTTGGAATTTGATTTTATACCCTTTATTTATCTCATTTACTAAAATTTTTTGATTTTTGTTATCAAAAGTGTATGTTCTTATTTTTTGTTTTAAATCATCTTTTTTTATTTTTATAAATTTATTAGGTAAAAACTTATTATCAATATAATCTCCATGACTTTCATATATCTCAACTCTATTATTTGTAAGATATTTTGCCATTCCTGTTGTTTTAGCTTCTATTTTTATGGAATATTTATTTTCATGTATACTTAGTGTTGTATATGCAATCCCTAAGTCCAAAAAATTTCCATATGTGATATTGTATTTTGCTGATATTGTATTTGCCATCATATAGATTGGCGATAAAACAATTATTAATTTTAATATTATTATTTTCATGAATTAATTATACCATAGCCATTGTATATAAAAAGTGAATATTACAGCTTGATTACATAGATTCCCTCAAAATCTAGGCAAACTTTTCCATTTTCAACAATTTGAGATTTAATCAAAATTGAACCACTTTTTTTTGTATCTAGTTTATTTTTTAATATTTGTATCTGCTCTTTTGATGGAAAAAAACTTTGACATTTTATATCTTTTGTAACTGGATTATTAAATGTTGATTCATTTTTTACTATTGCAATAATTGGAGGGTTAAATCCAAGTTGTTCACAAATCAAATATACAACGCTCCATGCAGAAATAGTACAAGTAGTCAATAAACTTCCAGCAAAACCAGTTCCTTTGTCATTTATATTAATATCTAAAGGAGCAGATGTATTTAAAACAGTTTCCTCTATTGAATCAAGTTTTAATTGCATCAATTTTGTAAGGGGTATTTGTTTATAAAGTTTTTCTTCTAATTTGTTAAGATTCATGTATTACCTTGTTTTTTCAAAAAATTATAGATTTTATCAAATAAAATATAAGTGTCATTTCCATTTATTATAATATGCCTATCTAGGTCTAAAATGAGTAACTCTTTATTTGTAGATTGAATTTTATCATATATTTCATAAGCTGAGATTGGATTGACCACAGGGTCATTTTTTGCTTGTACTATATAGATTGGTATTTTCACATCTTGAAGAGATTTTTTTGTTTTATGCATCAATTCATCTAATTGTTCAATTGAATCAATATAGTATTTATCATAATTAACAGTTGGATTTTCTGAAAAATTATCTACAAACTCTTTTGCATATTTATTGGCATTAAAAGCTTCAACTAAATCGTTCCAAAAAGATATTGTTGGCAATAAAGTTTTTAGTCTAATATCTTTTAGATTTAAAGCTGCATTGATACAAATAATAGATTTAATTTTACAATTAGTTTTTTTAGTTGAAAGTAGTGCTAATAAACCTCCCGTTGAGAAACCTAAGATATGAATTTTTTCATATTTTAAAGAAGCAATAGTAATAGCTCTAGATACACTTTCATACCATTGTTGCCAAGTTGTTTGTTTTAAATCTTTTGGACTCGTTCCATGACCTCTAAGTCTTGGAGCATAAACATTAAATCCTTTTTTATGTAAGTATTTACTGATATTATAAACCTCTTTTGGAGCAGATGAAAACCCATGCAAAGCTATCACACACTCATTACTTTTATTAGATTCAAATAAAAATGGTTGCCCAACTTCCCTCGGTTTTGCCTCTTTTAAAAAGTTTACTCTATCATTTTCAAATTCATAAATCTCTTCAATCTTTAGTAGTTCAAATATTTTTTTATCAATAATTTTTTCAGATTGAGAAATCAATTGTTTTACTATGAGATTTACTTTGTCAATTATTAGTATTTCATTTAAAATCACTCTTAATATATTTTTCAAACGAATTGTATGGTGAGTATAACTATCTAAAAGATTACTTTTTTTTATTATATATTTATCTTCTTGTTCTACTATTATTCCGTCTTTTATGGCAATATTTAAAATCTCTTCAAATGGTTTATACTTTTCAAAAGAGATTAGATTAATCATATTTTGATTTAAATTTGAATCATAAGTTAAACAGTTTTTTTTGATTTCATTTATACTTAGATAAATAAGCCTTTTAAACAACTCTTTTTTTATATTTTTTTTAGGGTATAAAAAAAGTATAAGTGCAAAGATATGATCAAAATTGACTGTAAGGTTTTCATAGATTTTTTCCATAAATTTATATGTTAGTTGATATCTATATTTTGAAAAAATATTATTATGGTTTAACTCTTTTTCATAAATATCTTTTAATATATTTTTTATACTAATAGGTTTTAATATTTGAACAGTAATTTTAGAATTTAATACTAAATTTCCTTCAATCTTTAACTCTTCTAAAAAGTGTTTACCAATATTATCTAAAAATTTTATAGCCATATTTGTAAGAAAGTTTTCACCATTTCTAATCTTTGAATAACTGATATTAATGGGTATTACCATGGTTTCTTCTTGGCAAACTTTATCTTCATCATTAAAAAAATATTTTCTTTTAAATTTTTTTATATTTTTGATTTTATTGTTAAAATAATCTTCCCTTAAAAGTTCAGATTCAATAGCAAAATATGAAGAACCTGTATGAACTTTTTGGCAAACACCATCAATTTTTACACAATAATGGTTTCCTGCTTTACTTATATCTTTTGCTTTAACCATTCTGCCTTCAGGGAAAATCATCCAATCTTTTTTTGCTGTTAGTAGATCTTTGAATATTATCTGATCTCTATTGGGTTCAGATTTTCTCATTGCTCCAAGATTTCTTAAAAATGTTCCAAAATATGTTTCAAACAAGGAATCATCTGCAATAACACCAACTTTTTTACTTGTTAGATTATATAAAGCATATGGAACAATCATAGCTTCCATTCGTGTGAAGTGATTTGCTACAAAAATTCTAGGGTTGTTTTTTGGAATATTCTCTATCCCTTTTATTTCAATATTTGCATTTAGAACTTTTTCTAAAATATTTAAAACAAAACCACTAGTATTTATTAGCAAATCTTCACGCATTATCTTAATCCTTTATAGACTTTGACTTTATATGCATCTACATTTATCAACTCTTGTTTTAAACTATAAGCTTTTTTCAATAAACTAGCTTGAGTTTTATCTATCAGTTTTATCTCTAAAGCTTTGTCTACCATATTTTCAATACTATCTTTTTGGATTTTTCCTTCTTTTATAGCCTCTTTTATTTTGTAAAATGAGTTTAAGACTTCATTGTTTAACTCAACAGCTTTTTGAAGTTTTGTAAATCTATCTGACTCATTGTTTGAGATAAATATATTGTCACATATCTCATTTAAGAAGTATTGATTTTTTAACTGTTTTACAATTTGAGCATTTAATTTATCAGATGCTTTCATAGCTATTGCATTTAGTTTTACAAATGGTATAAAGATTTTTAAAACTCCAATATTGTTAAATATATCTTCCCTTGCTATTTGAATTTGATTAAAACAATAGTTACAAATATAATCAACAAATACAATATGCTCTTTGTTTGAATTATTCTCATACTCTCTTAGAGTTGCTGTTATTAAATAAGAGTATGAAAGTATATCTGCCAATCTTGCACTTATATTCTCCCTTTTTTTCAAAGCAGGCCCTACTAATGCAAGGATTAAATTTGAAAGAAAAGTAAAATCTGCACTAACCCAAACTAGTTTTTGTTTATATCTTTTAAATGAACCTTTTGTTGATATAAAAAAACCTCTTGTAAGGTAATAAAATATTGTTTTTGAAAATGCTGACAAAACTAAACCTATATGTGAAAAAAAAGCATCATCAAAGGCTTTGATATTGTTTGTTTTTAAAGCATTGATTTGTCTATAAATATAAGGGTGTGATTTAATCAAACCTTGTCCAAATTGCATCAAGTTTCTAGTTAATATGTTTGCACCTTCAACTGTGATACTAATAGGTAAAGCAAAATAAGCATGTGCTAAAAAGTTTTTTTCACCTCTTATAATAGCACTACCACCTAAAACATCCATTGCATCATTTATAATCTCTCTAAACTTTTCTGTTGCATGATATTTCATAATAGAGTTTACTACTGCTGGTTTTTCACCATTGTCAATAGCATCTAAAGTGTAGTTTCTTGCTGCATTTAGCATATAAGTAAAACTTGCTATTTTTGCAATTTTTTCTTCAACCCCTTCAAAATGATTTATACTCAATCCAAATTGTTCCCTAAGCATAGAGTAAGAAGATACTACATTTAAAGCAAATTTACTTCCACCTAAACTTACACTTGGAAGTGAAATTCCACGTCCAATAGATAAAGATTCAACTAACATTTGCCAACCTTTACCAATCCCTTCTTTTCCTCCAATTACATCTTCAAGATTTATAATTACATCTTTACCAAGTATTGGGGAGTTTACAAATGGAATTCCTAGAGGATCATGCCTTTTTGAATTGTCCACACCTTCTAGTTTTGAATCAATTAAAGCAAAAGTGATACCTAAATCTTTCTCTTCCCCTAAAATTTGTTCTGGGTCATATAGTTTAAATGCAAGACCAATTAGTGTTGCAATATTTCCTAATGTGATATATCTTTTTTCAAAATTTAGTTTTATTTTTATAGAACCATTTTCATCTTTAAAAATAGTACCATTTGATTGTATAGAGGTTGCATCACTTCCTGCATTTGGTTCAGTTAAAGCAAAACAAGGAACTTGTTTTCCTACTGCTAAATCTTTTAGGTATCTCTTTTTTTGTTCTTTGGTTCCATGTTTTAAAATCAATTCAGCAGGTCCAAGTGAATTTGGAACCATAACTGTAATAGCTAAAACCTGTGAACGTGAGACAAGTTTTTCAATAATTTTTGAGTGTGCAGTGGCACTAAAACCTAATCCACCATACTCTTTTGGAATAATCATTCCAAAAAATTTATTATCTTTTATAAACTGCCATACTTCAGGTTTTAAATCCCTATCTTGAAAAATCTCCCAATCTGTAGTTAGTTCACAAAGTTGATTAACTTCATTGTTTAAAAAGCTTTCTTCTTCATCTGTTAACATAGTGATTTTTTCATTTTTTATTTTTTCAAAGTCAACTTTTGCTTCAAAAAAAGAGGTTTCAATCCAGTTTATTCCAGCTTGAAGTGCTGCTTCTTCCGTAGGGGAGATTTTAGGCATAAGGTTTTTTTTATTGATAAAATCTACAATTTTCGATGTTATATACTTTTCTCTAAGTGACTTGATACTAAATATTAATCCAATAGTTATAAAAATTAACCATAAAACAATATTTAAATCAAAAAATATAAAACCATATACCCCTAATATAATTAGGCTATATAGTAAAGGAAAAGTAAAATAGCTTAATACTGCTATGATTAGCAAAAAAATTAAAAATTCCATAACGCTTCTCCTGTTTTAAAATCTTTTTTTTCTTCTACAAGTTTGATTAAAAGTTTGCTTGGTTCAAATCGTTTCCCATATCTTCCATGAAACTCTTTTAAGGCATTTAGAATATTTTCTAATCCTATATCATTTGCATAACTTAATAATCCACCTTTATAAGCTGGAAATCCAGTACCTGTAATCATGGCAAAATTTATTATATTTGCATCTGTTACAATCTTTTCTTCCAAGCATCTACACGCTTCATTTACCATGATATATAAACATCTTTGTATAATCTCTTCATCATTAAATTGTCTATTTAAATTAAAAGGTAAAGTTACCTCTTCATTTACTTTTGTTGAAAAACCTTTATAGATATAAAAACCTTTATTCTCTTTTTTCCCTAAAAGGTTTAATTCGTCATGTACTCTTTTTAGTATAGAAGCAACAGGCATCCTATCGCCATAGGATTGATTTAATATTGTTGCAACTTTATATCCCACATCAATACCAACAGTATCTGCAAGGGTAAATGGTCCCATAGGCATACCAAAATCTTTTAGAACTTTATCAATAGTTTTGATATTTGAGCCTTCTTCTAAGATAAATGCTGCTTCATTTAAATATGGAAGCAAAATTCTATTTACAATAAAACCAGCACAATCACCTACAACAATAGGTGTTTTACCACATCTAATCAACATCTCCTTAACTCTATTTATAGTTTTTTTACTTGTTTTTGAGTTTGGTATAATCTCAACCAAAGGCATAATATTTACAGGATTAAAAAAGTGTACACCTAAAAAGTTTTTTTTGTTATGGATATTTTCACTTAGTTTTTCAATAGATATTGATGAGGTGTTTGTGGCAATAATTGCATTGCTATTTAAAGCATCTTCTAGTTGAGAAAAAGTCTCTTTTTTAATATTTTCATCTTCAACTACTGCTTCAATTACAAAGTCACTATTACTCATACCATTGAAATCGTGTGTATAAGAGATTTTATTGAGTTTAAAATCAACTTGATTTTTAGTTAAACTTCTTCTTTTTATTGAAGAATCATAAAGTTTTGAAACTGCTTTTACTATATCTTTTACTTGGGATATCTTTCTTGTTTTTATTCTAACTTCATCTAAAAATTTTGAAAATAACCAAATGATTCCAATACCCATAGTACCACTACCAACTATTGCAACATTTTCTATAATATCATCAACTTTATTGAAATCTTTATTTAGTCTTTCAAACATAAAAAATAGTTCAATCATATGTTTTGATTCTTTAGTTACTGCAAGTTTTGAAAAGGCTCTTGCTTCAACTTCAATGCCAACTTCATATGTGTTATTAAAAGTTTGTTTTATAACTTCTAAAGCCATATAAGGAGCGTTAAAATCTCTATTGACTTTTTTCTCTATAGATTTTAACGTTTTATAATATATAAACTCTCTAGTAAAATAAAAATTTTCTAAAAATTTAGTTATAGAGTTTCTCTCTTTTCTTTTAACTTTGTTATCTAAAACTTTATTTACAAACTCTTCAAGTTTAGTCTCTTTTTGTCCATGATTAAAAATTTCATCAACTAATCCTATTTTTAAAGCTTTTAAAGAATCTAGTGTTTTACCTGTAAGTATCATATCAAGTGAGTTAATAAGACCTATAAGTTTTGGTGCCCTTTGTGTTCCCCCAAGTCCAGGGAAAAATCCTAGTTTAATCTCTGGAAAAGCAAGTTTAGTTTTATGATTTGTTGTAGCAACTCTATAGTTACATGCTAAAGCAAGCTCCAAACCTCCACCCATACAAGCACCATTTATATATGCAATAGTTGTATAAGGAAGAGATTCAAGTTTTTCAAAGATTTTATCACCTTTTTTTATTTGCTCATAGACTTCACTTTCATCTTTCATAGCTTCAATCTCTTTTATATCTGCACCTGCTATAAAGATATTCTCTTTTGCACTTTGGATTACTAAAACTTTGATTGAGGTGTCATCTTTGATTTGATTTAACAAATAATCAAACTCTTCTAATACTTCAAAGCTTAGTTTATTGATTTTTTCATTTTTTAAATCAAAAGTAATAGTTGCTATATCTTGGATAACTTCTAAATAAACATTGTTCATTTTAGACCTCCAATAAAAAAGAAGCACCTTGTCCACCACCAACACAAAGGGTAGCTAGACCAGTTTTTAAACCTCTTCTTTTTAACTCTTTTAAAGTATGAAGTACAATTCTATTTCCACTCATACCAACAGGATGCCCTAAAGCTATAGCTCCACCATTTACATTCAAAATTGATTCGTCAATTTCTCCTAAAGCATCAGTTCCAAACTCTTTTTTACAAAACTCTTTTGAGTTAAAAGCTTTTATATTTGCAATCACTTGTGCAGCAAAAGCTTCATTTAACTCTATCAAATCAATATCACTTAAGTTTGTTTCTGTTTTATCAAAAAGTTTTTTAGTAGCATAAATAGGCCCTAAACCCATTCTAGAAGCATCTAATCCAGCATAAGCATACTCTTTTATAAATCCAATAGGTTCAAGACCTAATTCATTGGCTTTTTCTTCAGTTGTTAAAATAAGCATAGATGCCCCATCTGAAACTTGGGAAGAGTTACCTGCTGTTACAGTTCCATTTTTATCAAAAATTGGTCTTAGTTTACCTAATGCTTCAAGGGTTTGGTTAAATCTTACACCATCATCATCTATCATAGAACACTCTTTTGTCATAATGGGATGTATTTCATCTTTGAATATACCATTTTCAATAGCTTTTTGAACTTTTTGATGAGATGTTAAGGCATATTTATCTTGTTCTTCTCTACTGATTTTAAACTCATTTGCTAAGTTTTCAGCTGTTACTCCCATGATTTTCCCTGAGATAGGATCAGTTAAACCAGTAATAAGTCCAATAACAGGTTTTAAAAATGAAACTCTAAATGTTGAAACTATTTTTAGTTTTTCACTAAAAGTTTTAGCATAAGTTAGTTTTGTCAAAAAGTCTTTAAATGAGTCATTAAAATATAAAGGGATATTACTCATAGATTCAACCCCACCAGCTAGATAGATTTCACCTTGATTTGTTTCGATTTTTTCAATGGCAGAGGAGATAGCTTGCATACCTGAGGCACAATTTCTATGTACAGTATAAGCAATAGTAGTTTTTGGAAAACCAGCTTTTATAGCCATAACTCTTGCCATATTTGCTGCATTTATTGGTTGTGCGACATTTCCAATAATCACTTCATCAAATCTATCATAAGCAATACTACTTCTTAAAACTAACTCTTTTGCAATTATACTTCCTAAAGTATCTGCACTAAGTTTTTCTAATTTTCCGTTAGCTTTTGCTATTGGACTTCTAAGCCCATCTATTACAGCAATTCTTTTTTTCATGATAGACTCCTAATACATGGTTTCTATTATATCTTTGTATTTTTCTTCTATTACATTTCTACTAATTTTCATCGATGGTGTTAATTCACCACCTTCTATTGAGATATCATTTGTTATCAATTTATAATAAACTACTTTTTCCCATTCATTTAAAGTATCATTTATTTTTTTGATATCTTTTTTTATATTATTATGAATTATATCATTATTAAAAAACTCATCTATGGTTTCATTGTTTTTATTATTTTGATATAACTCTTTATTTACAAAAAGTAGGGCAGTTACATATTTTTTATTATTAGCAACAATATTTGCAAATTCGATATATTTGTTTTTTGATAGTTGTTGTTCTATTTTTATGGCATTTACATAGTTACCAGTAGATAGTTTAAAAAGATCTTTTTTTCTTGATTTGATAAATATATAACCATCTTTATCAATAGTTGCAATATCTCCTGTATGAAGCCAACCATCTTTATCTATGGTTTTAGATGTAAGAAAAGGATCGTTTAAATAACCTTTCATTATAGAATCTCCTTTTGCAAGTAGCTCTTCATCTTCTATTTTAACTTCCATATTTGGGATTACTTTTCCACTAGAACCAATTTTATTCATTCCTGGATAGTTTGTACAAATAACAGGAGAACTTTCAGTAAGTCCATAACCTTGATATGTAGGAATATTGATATTTATTAAAAATCTACAAATCTCTTCATTTAAAGAAGCTCCACCACTTACTAATTTATCTAATCTACCTCCAAATATCTCTCTTAGTTTTTTATACACTAATAAATCATATATTTTATAAACTATAGAGGTTTTATCTATATTTTCTTTTAAGGCATAATTAAAAGCCAAGTTTCCTATAAGTTTTGAAAAAAATGGTTTCTCTTCAATATTTAATTTTATTTTATAAAATATTTTTTCTAACAATCTTGGCACAGCAGTCATCATCGTTGGTTTGACTATTTTTAATAAATTTGCAGTATTTGTTATCTCATCTACAAAATATATAGATACACCATGGCTAACATAAAAGCTCATAACCATACGTTCAAATATATGTGCTAATGGTAATAAAGATAATATAACCTCTTTAGAATCAAGTTTTAAAAAATGATTTATACTGTGTAGTTGAGAGATTATATTTTTGTGACTTAGAACTACACCTTTTGGTGTTCCTGTATTTCCACTTGTATATATGATTGAAAATATATCATCTTTATTTGGTATATCATGGTTTAATAAGTCAAAATCACAACTTGTATTTTGTGCATGAAAAATCTCATCTACATTATAATACCCTTCCTCTTTTATACAAAAACCATGAGTGATAAATATCAACTTTTTATCAACATCATCAAGTCTATTAATTGAATCAATAAATAGATATTTGATTTGTGCATCTTTTATTTCAAAATTAAGATTTTTTTTGGAGATATTATCAAATATTGGTACTGATATTGCACCCACTTTATGAATTGCAAAATCAAAGATAAGCCAAAAAGGTGAGGGCTTAGAGAATATTCCTACAGTATCACTTTTTTTTATACCAATTTTTTTTAGTGCTATTGCTAAACATATAACTTTTTGTTCAAACTCTTTTACACTAATATGTTTATATTTGTCATTGTCTATATAGTTAAGAAATTTTTCATTTGAATGATTTTTTACTATATAGTCAAAAAGTTCGTTATAAGTTTTAAAATTGTAAGAATTCATGGCATAATCCTTATAACTATATATGTTATTCTAGCATTATAACAAAAGTAAAAAAGAAACAAAAAAACTAATATAAAACTTTAAGAATATTATCAGAAATAACACATGTACAATTTAAAAAACTATGTACAATTATTGTACATTGGCTTTTCAGTATATATACAAATTGATTTATAAAGCACTATTTTGTTTGTATAGCACAGATGAAAATACCAATAAAATAGTATAATTAATGATTTGAAGTTATAATTTTATTACTTTTAGTAACTTTTATTAGATAATAAAAAAATTGTGACTGTAATAACAAAAATTGTACATCATAGAAAATAAACATTATGCTATACTAACGCTACAAATTAAATAGGAGATCTATATGAGTTTATTAGCTACTTATAAAGCACATACAGAAGAAAGATTAAATGAAGGTGGTTTACCTCCATTAGCACTAACAGCGGAACAAACTGCTGAATTAGTAGAATTATTAAAAGCTTCTACTGTAGAAGATGCAGAATACGCACTAGAATTATTCAAAAACAAAATCAACCCAGGTGTTGATGATGCTGCTTACGTTAAAGCTGCATTTTTAAATGATATTGTACAAGGAAATGTTACATGTTCAGTAATTTCAAAGCTAGATGCTATTGAAATTTTAGGAACAATGATGGGTGGATTCAACGTAGGACCACTTGTAGATGCACTTAAAATTGATGACGTAGCAGCAGCTGCTGCTGAGCAATTAAAAAATACAATCTTAGTTTATGATTCATTCAATGATGTAAAAGAATTAGCAGATGGTGGAAACACAATAGCTAAAGAGATTATTGAATCATGGGCAAATGCTGAGTGGTTTACTAATAAACCAGCATTAGAAAAAGAGATTACATTAACAGTTTATAAAATCCCTGGTGAAACAAATACAGATGATTTATCTCCTGCAACTGTAGCATTTACAAGAGCTGATATTCCATTACATGCAACTGCAATGTTACAATCAAGAATGGAAAAACCATTAGAAATGATGGCATCATTAAAAGAAAAAGGTAATCCTTTAGCATACGTTGGTGATGTTGTTGGTACTGGTTCTTCTAGAAAATCAGGTATCAACTCTGTTCAATGGCACATGGGTAGAGATATTCCAGGTGTTCCAAATAAAAGAACTGGTGGTGTTGTTATTGGTTCTATTATTGCTCCAATTTTCTTCAATACTGCAGAAGATTCAGGATGTTTACCAATCCAAGCTCCAGTTGATGAATTAGAAACTGGTGATGTTATCGTTGTTAAACCATATGATGGTGTAATTGAAAAAGATGGTAAAGTTGTTTCAGAATTTACTCTTGCTCCTAACACATTAACAGATGAGATGAGAGCTGGAGGAAGAATTCCATTAATCATTGGTAAAGGTTTAACTGCAAAAGCAAGAGAAGCTTTAGGTTTAGGTGCATCTGATTTATTTGTTGCTCCAACTCAACCATCTGATAACGGAAAAGGGTTTACTCAAGCACAAAAAATGGTTGGTAAAGCTTGTGGATTAGAGGGTGTTAAACCTGGTATGTATGTTGAGCCTGTATGTACTACAGTTGGTTCACAAGATACAACTGGACCTATGACAAGAGATGAGATTAAAGAGCTTGCAGCATTATCTTTTGGTGCTGATATGGTTATGCAATCATTCTGTCACACTGCTGCTTATCCAAAACCAGCAGATATTAACTTACAACACACATTACCAGAGTTTATTACTTCAAGATCTGGTGTTACTTTAAGACCAGGTGACGGTGTTATTCACTCTTGGTTAAATAGACTTTGTTTACCAGATACAGTAGGTACTGGTGGAGATTCACATACAAGATTCCCAATTGGTATCTCATTCCCAGCTGGTTCTGGTCTTGTTGCATTCGCAGGTGTTACTGGTATGATGCCTTTAACTATGCCTGAATCAGTTCACGTAAAATTCAAAGGTGAATTACAACCAGGTATTACTTTAAGAGACTTAGTTAATGCTATCCCTTATTATGCAATTAAACAAGGATTATTAACTGTTCCTAAGAAAAACAAAAAGAATATCTTTGCTGGTAACGTAATCGAGATTTCTGGTTTACCACAACTTAAAGTTGAGCAAGCATTCGAATTATCAGATGCAGCAGCAGAGAGATCAGCAGCAGCTTGTTCTGTTCAATTAGATAAAGAGCCAATCATTGAGTACTTATCTTCAAACATCGCTTTAATTGAAAAAATGATTGAAGAGGGTTACCAAGATGCTAGAACACTTCAAAGAAGAGCTGATAAAATGAAAGAATGGATTGCTAACCCTGAGTTATTAACTCCAGATGCAGATGCAGAGTATTTAGCAACTATCGAAATCGATTTAAATGAAATCACTGAGCCAATCTTAGCTTGTCCTAACGATCCAGATGATGTTGATACATTATCAAACATCTTAGCTGATCCAAACAGACCTACAGATAAAATTGACGAAGTATTCGTTGGTTCTTGTATGACTAACATTGGTCTTTTCAGAGCTTTAGGTGAAGTTCTTAAAGGTGAAGGTCCAGTTCCTGCAAAATTATGGGTTGCTCCTCCAACAAAAATGGATCAACAACAATTAACTGAAGAGGGTTACTACTCTGTATTCGGTGCAGCTGGTGCAAGAATGGAAATCCCAGGATGTTCTTTATGTATGGGTAACCAAGCAAACGTTGGTCAAGGTGCAGTTGTATTCTCAACTTCTACAAGAAACTTTGATAACAGACTTGGAAAAGACTCTAAAGTATACTTAGGTTCTGCAGAAGTTGCAGCACTTGCAGCATTATTAGGAAGACTTCCAACTAAAGAAGAATACTTAGATATGGTACCTAAGAAAATCACTCCAGAAAAAAGAGATGATATCTATAAATACTTAAACTTCCATACTTTAAGTAGTGATGAATTAACTAACTTAGTTCACTCATAAGAACGAAACAAAGAGGTTTTACCTCTTTGCTTCTTCTAATTTTTCTTTTAAATCAATCAACGAATCAAAAATCATAAAATCTTTTTTTACTACATACTTAGGAAGTTTATTTCCAGTTTTTATCCAAGCAGGATTTATTTTAGAATTTATTGCACCTAAAACATCAGTATCATAAGTATCACCAATCATCATAGTTTTTTCTTTTTCTTTATTAAACTTTTTTAGTATAGTTTCATATCCATAACTATTTGGTTTTCCGATTATTGTAATCTCTTTATTTGTAAATTCAGAGATAATGCTATTTATAATTCCACATTCAAGTTCAAATCTATCTTTTAAAGGGATTAATCTATCTGGATTTGCTGCAATTATTTTAGTGTTTTCTCCAATTAGATTTATTGTATTTGAAATATCTTTTAATGTAATATAACTATCCATTCCTATAACTATAAAATCAGGGTTTGTTGAGTTTTTTTCATATTTCTTATAAAGTGTATTTTTTAGTTGGTCACTTCCAAGTACATATATATCTTTTGGACAATTTTCCTCTAAATAGTGTTGTATTAGTTTAGTTGTAGTAAATATTTTATCTTCTGATACATCAACTCCACCTTTTAGAAGTTTATTTTTATATCTATCTGTTTTATAGTTTGAATTATTTGTAAAAAAACAGTAATCAATATTTTTCTTATCTAAAAAGTCTATTATCTCTTTTGTTCCATCAATTTTTTCATCCTCTCTATAAAAGACTCCATCTAAGTCAAATATAATAAACTCTATATCTTCTAAACATCTATACATTATTTAATTCCTGTATGTAAAAATGAGTTAACAAATTGCTTTTGAAATATTAAAAAAGCTAAAAGTAAAGGTGCAACAGAGATTAGTGTTGCAGCTGATATTGTTGACCATTGCACTCCTGATTCTGGAGCAGCAAAGATTGCAAGTCCTACTGTTAGAGGTTTTACCTCATTTGAATTTGCAATTATAAGTGGCCATAAAAAATTGTTCCAGTGATATGAAACAGAAACCAAAGCATAAGCCAAATAAGTTGGTTTTGATAAGGGAATATAAACCCTAAATAAAATCCCAATAGGAGAACACCCTTCTATTTTTGCAGCTTCATCAAGCTCATTTGGAATAGTTTTAAATGTTTGTCTAAGTAAAAAAATCCCAAAAGCAGAAGCAATATAAGGTATAGCCATACCCCAAGTTGTATCAATAAGATTAAAATCAGCGATTGTTTTATAGTTTTCCATAATCAAGTTTTCAGGCATAATCATAAGTTGCATCAATACCAAAAAAAATGCAATATTTTTTCCATAAAAATCAAACTTTGCAAAAGCATAAGCAGCAAGAGTACATAAGATTAACTGTCCAATTAAAATCACAGTAACCAAAAGAAAAGTATTTGTTAAGTATTGTAAAAATGGAGCTTGAATCCAAGCATCATAAAAAGCTTGAATACTCAAAGGAGCAAATAGTGTAAAATTTGAAGAATATTTCTCTTCATGAAAAGCTGCCCAAAAAGTATAGATTAATGGAAGTATCCAAATTATTGCTAAGGTATAAGTTGATATTTTTTGTAGTAATCTCATAATTTTCCTATTTGTAGTGTATTTTTCTTTCAAGTAATCCAAACTGAATAAGTGAAACAACAATCAATAAAAGCAATAAAACTATTGTCAGTGTTGCAGCATAAGCATAATCAAAAAATGAAAAGGCAACATCGTAGATATAATAAAGTAAAAGGTTAGAAGCATTATCTGGTCCACCTTTTGTTAAAATAAATAGATGATCCACCATTTTAAATGAATTGATTAAAGCATTAATCATCACAAAAAAAGTGGTTGGCATCAGTAAAGGAAAAGTGATTTTCCAAAAACTAATCCAAGGAGAAGCACCCTCTATCTTAGCAGCTTCCAGAAGCTCTTTAGGAATAGATTGTAATGCCGCAAGATAAAATATCATAAAAAAACCTGCTTCTTTCCAAACAGTCATAACTATAGTTGATCCTAATACTAAATTTGTATCCCCTAAAAAGTTTACTTGTTCAATTCCAAAATATTGAAAAATCTGGTTAATCAAGCCAATCTCAGGAGCATAAAAAAATAGCCATATATTTGCAACTGCAACCATAGGTAAAATTGTTGGTGTAAAGTAAGCTAGTCTTACAATAGATCGTCCTATTATTTTATTTTGTACAAACATAGCCATTGCCAAAGCAATTGCTATTGATAATGGTACCGTTGTAAGTGCAAAATAGATTGTATTTTTAAAGGTTTGCAAAAATACAGGGTCGTTTAACATAAATTCGTAATTACTAAGCCCAACAAATTTTTTGGGCTTAATAACTGTTTGATTGGAAAAAAATGAGTTTATAAATGTTGTTATGGTTGGATAGTGTGTAAAAGCTACAATTAAAATAAATCCAGGAAGTAACAACAACCAACCATAAACATGTCTCATCATAATCCTTTATTGATAGTTTCTTAATAATTGTGTAGCTTGTTTTTGAGCTTCACTTAAAGCCTCTTTTGGCTCTTTTTTATCTGTTAGAACAGCTTGAATAGTATCATCAAGAATTTTTCTAACTCTTCCTGTTTGATATGTTGATAATTCAGCAGTTGCAAACTCTAATTGATCTCTTGCAACTTTCGCAGGAGGGAACTCTTCAACATATTTTTTAAGTTCTGGTGTATTGTAAGAATCTTGTGAAATACCAATATATCCAGTTCCAATAGACCATTTTGCAGAGTTTTCAGGACTTGTCATAAATTTGATAAGTTTCATAGAAGCTTCTCTTTGTTCTGGTGTAGTTTTTTTGAAAATATAAAAGTTTCCACCACCAGTTGGAGTTCCTCTCATTTGGCTTGCAGGAAGCATAGCTACACCAAAATCAAAAGTTGCATTCTTTTTAACAGCTGTTAAGTTTCCAGTTGAATGCCACATCATAGCAGTATTTCCACTTAAGAAATTTTTTCTTAATGTTCCCCATTCAATAGTACCTTTTGGCATAACATTATGTTTTGCTGATAAGTCTTTCCAGTATTGTAAAGCTTCTATAACTTTTGGATTATCAAAATATGTTTTAGTACCATCACCATTCATTAAAACTTCACCATTTTGTTTTGCTAATGCACCAAACATCCAATATGGGTAACCAGTTGAAGGGATCATAACACCCCATTGATTATCATTTGTAAGTTTTTTACCCATAGATACCATCTCATCCCAGTTTTTAGGTGGTTTATTTGGATCAAGACCAGCTTTTTTAAAAGCATCTTTGTTATAATACATTACAATGGTAGAACGTTGAAAAGGGATACCCCAAACTTTCCCTAATGTTGTTCCATTTTCCATTAAAGCTGGATAGAAAGAATCTAGCCATTGTTTATCCTCTTTTGACTTAACAACATCAGAAAAAGGGATGATGGCATCTTGCTCAATTAGGTCATAAATGTCGATAGAAAACATTACAGCTAATTGGGCAGGTTTTCCAGCTTTTAAAGCTGCCAAAGATTTGATTCTTGCATCATTGTAGTTACCAGCATAGATTGCATTTACATCAATATCTGGATTCTTTTTTTCAAACTCTTCAACCATAGAGTCAACTATTTTTGTTAACGGTCCTCCAACAGAAACTGGATAATACATTGTAAGTTCAGTTTTTTGTGCAACTGCATTTGACAAAAAACTTGCTGTTAAAGCACTGATTAAAGCAGCTTTTTTTACAAATTTAAACATATATTCTTCTCCTACTAATTAGAATTTATTTAAGATAAGATATCTCTTCTCTCACCATGCAAATCAAAAAAGTTTATTTTAGATTCACTCCAATTTACCCAAACCCTATCACCATTTTTATGATTTGTTTCACTACTAAAACGAGCTAAAATAGGCTTTTGTAAATCATTATCTATAGATTGTATTCCTAAAACTGTGTCTGAACCATGATAGTCTTGATAGATAATTTCACCACAAAAGCCACTATCTTTTATCCCTAAAGTTATATCCTCAGGTCTAATCCCTATATAGGTAATTTCATCAGTGATACGGTTTGAGTAAGTTGTTTTAATCTCCTGATTATTTATAAAAATCTTCTCCTTTTCTTTTTTAATTTCAATTATATTCATAGGTGGTGTACCTATAAATTTCCCAACAAAAGTTGTTGCAACTTTTTCATATAATTGTTTTGGTGTTCCTTCTTGTTCAATCTTTCCATTATTTAACAAAATAATATGGTCAGCCATACTCATAGCTTCCGTTTGGTCATGTGTTACATATAAGACTGTCATATTTAGTTGTTGTTGAAGTTTTTTTATCTCTATTCTCATCTCATGTCTAAGTTTTGCATCAAGATTTGATAAAGGTTCATCCATAAGACAAATTTTACTTTTAGCAACAAAAGCACGGGCTAAAGCAACTCTTTGTTTTTGACCTCCTGATAGTTGAGAAGGTTTGTTTTCTAATAATCCTTCTAACCCAACAAGCTTAACAACTTTTTCAAGTCTTTTTTCCCTTTCCTCTTTTGATACTTTTCTCACTTTTAAACCAAAAAGAATATTATCTTTTACACTTAGGTGTGGGAATAGAGCATACGATTGAAATACCATAGAGATGCCTCTTTTTGAAGCTGAAAGTTTAGATACATCTTTTCCATCTATTAATATCTCACCTGAACTTATATCTTCAAGTCCTGCTATCATTCTAAGCGTAGTTGATTTACCACAACCAGAAGGTCCTAAAAGAACTGTAAAGCTTCCTTTTTTAATCTCAAAATTAAGGTTTTCTATAACAATTTTCTTACCATATTTTTTATTTATATCTTTTAATTTTATATATGCCATTTTTGACTCCTTAATTGTTTGGGAAATATAATTCAACTTTGTTTTTTTCTAAAATATCACATATGTTTTTATTTGGTTTCTTATCACAAAAAAAAGAATCAACCATTGAGATATTTCCCCCTCTAATAAAAGCTTTTCTATCAAATTTTGAAAAATCAGCAGCTAGAAAAACTTTTTTACTATATTTGTTTATAGCTTCTCTAGCTTGTACCTCTTCATGTGTAAAATCCAATAATGAGCCATCCTCTTCAATAGCTCCTACCCCATATATCCCATAATCAACACTATAAGAGCTAAAAAAGTTTTCAATATCATTTCCTAAAATATCTCTATGTTTATTTCTTATAACTCCACCATGTAAAACTATTTCAAAAGTTGGGTTTTCACAACATACAAGGGCAACATTTATATTATTTGTAAAGATTTTTAGATTTGTATGATTGATTAACTCTTTTGCGATAATCTCAGGTGTAGTTCCAATTGAGAAAAAAAGTGAACTGTTGTTTGGAATCTGCTTTGCTATAAGTTTAGCTATAGATTTTTTTGAATCATAATGTATGATTTTTCTACTTGTATAAGAAATATTATCAGTTTTGGCAGGGATTTCAACTCCCCCATATACTCTTCTTAAAAGTCCCTCTTTACATAAATCATTTACATCTTTTCTAATTGATTGTAAGGATACATTAAATATTTTGCTTAGCTCTTCAACTGAAGCAAATTTTTCTTGTCTAACTTTTTCTAAAATATAGGCTTGTCTCTCTTTTGGTTTCATTATAATCTTTCGTTGTGTTTATTAAAAAATCTTTCGTTCGAAAAAAAACATGGGAATTATAAACCTAGACAATTACATCTAGATTACATCTAAATAATTGATTAAGGCTAATTGTATTTATGAACTTTCATTCATTATTAATTTTTTTAGTTATATAATCAAACAAGAATTAATTTTTATAAAGGCTTGTTTTGTCTGCAAAAGAAGAAAAAAAGAATAGTATTATAGAAAGTTCATTGAAGCTTTTTTCTAAAAAAGGTTTTTATAATACAACAATACCTGATATAGCAAAAGCAATGAGTATGAGTGTTGGTAATATGTACAACTACTTTAAATCAAAAGAAGAATTAGCAAAATATGCTATAAAATACTCAACAAATATTTTGGCTATACAATTAAGAGAAATAAATCAGCTGGATATTTCATCAAAAGAGAAGATATTTGTATTTACTAAAAGATACTTAGAAAATGTAAAAAAATCACCTGAAGTTATTGAATATTTTTTAAGGGTTTATCTATCAAATAGAGAGGTTTTTAATCAAGGTTGTGAAGGCTTTTTATGTGTAAGTGAATTTGTAACAGAGGTTATGATTTTACTTGATGAAGGTGCAGCAAACAATGAGTTTAGACAACAAGATTTTTTTCCAGCATTTGCAGTTATTATGGGTGCACTTGGTGGTTTTGCATTTTTAAGTGGAGAAAAAGTTCTTGAAAAAGATATTTTAGAATATTCAGAGCAAGTTGCAGAAAATATCTATAGAGCTTTAAAGTCTGATGAATAATGAAAAACCAAAAGTTTTATGGCTACAAGCAATAACTTGCAATGGTAATACACACTCTTTTCTAAGTGCAAATGCATCTAGAATGAAGCTATTTTTAGATAGTTTCGACTTGATTTATCATCCTTCTTTATCAGAAGATATCACTTTAAATGAAGTTTTAGAAAAAAATATACAAATAGACTTCTTATTGGTTGAGGGTGCAATAAGTGCTAATAAAAAGTATTATCAGATCTCAAATTCATCTACATATGATTTATTTAACACTTTAGTAAAAAAATCAAAATATATTATTGCTATTGGTTCATGTGCTTCTTATGGTGGGATTCATAGTAGATTTATCTATAATGATGATATTGATGGTTTAGAGAAATCACTTGAAATAGATAATATGTATGGTTTAAAACATCCTATTATAAATCTCACCGGTTGTCCTGTACATCCAGAATGGATTTTTCAAACAATG
The DNA here is from genome assembly GCA_003252105.1 of Arcobacter sp. GTDB lineage: Bacteria > Campylobacterota > Campylobacteria > Campylobacterales > Arcobacteraceae > Halarcobacter. The sequence goes on along the minus strand of QKDL01000068.1, from coordinate 1,183 downwards.
TTTACACTTAAAGATTATGGGAAAATGAAACTTGATGAGTATGGAAGACCTTTAGAGTTGTATTACGGTTTAGCTCATCATGGTTGTACAAGAAATGAGTATTTTGAATGGAAAGTAGAAGCAAAAAACTTTGGAGAAAAAGAGGGATGTCTTTTTTACGAACAAGGTTGTCGAGGCCCTATGACACACTCAAATTGTAACAAAATATTATGGAATGATGTAAGTACAAAAACTAGAGTAGGGATGCCATGTATTGGATGTACAGAGTTTGATTTTCCAAGAGAAAATATGCTAGAAACCAAAAAAAATATAGGGATACCAGCAGAGGTTCCTTTGGGTATAAGCAAAAGGGCTTATTTATCATTAACAGGGGTTGCAAAGACTTTTAAGATTGATAGGTTGCATAAGAAGTTAATTGATTGAGGGGTTAATTGATTTTTTTATAAGTGAATTAAATTTTATTTTTAGATAGTTTAAACTGTATGCATCTGTCTTGTAGAGCAAAGCTCTCCGCTTTCTCACTTTTTAGTTGTAAAAAGTAAGACAAAAAGCAACCAGACGAGTTGTTGAAGCTAAAGTTCCCTCCAGTTTTCAAATAAGTTTTCTGACCTGCGGGACTCCTTCCTAAACGTGACATTCAGTCACCTTTATCCAGTCAAACATGTCCTCAGTCTTTTCCGAAAATTATTTAAAAACTTCCGGCTTCAACAAAGTCTGGACTAAATACCCTAGTCACAAACTTTTAAAATAGTTATTGAGTATCACACCAATTCAAATAAAATGGTACAAAAAAATGCAGAGGTCAATTTCCCCTTTCCCGCATTTGAGAAGCCGAGTGTTTATTTGTCTTTTTTGAAAACAAGTGACTAAACTGTTTGAAGCGTTAAGAAATGTGCAGGGAGCACATTTTAGCAAGTTTTTAGGCACTCAAAAGAGATAAATAATAAGCGAGGGAACCTTCGGCTTTGAAACTTGTGGGATGTTTTCTTTCTCAAAGAGAGTGCAAGCACAGGCTACTTTCTTTTTCACAAAAGAAAGTCGATAAAGTTAAGACGTACTGCAAAAATTTATTTATAATCAAATATTTAATAAGTAGTATATATTATAATTTTTAAATTGAAATTTATTTAAAAAATATTCTAAAATATAATATTATTTGTCAAATAGTCTATTTTATCTATAT
>QKDL01000067.1 GCA_003252105.1 Arcobacter sp. | reverse complement strand
AACTAGATTATAAAGAATACAAATGAAAATCATAAAATCAGGAACTTTAAATGAAATAGATGCAAAAGAAGTAGAGGTTGAATCTACTTTTACAAAAGGGCTACCTAGCTTTACTATCGTTGGTCTTGCTACAAATAGTATTCAAGAATCAAAAGACAGAGTTAAGTCTGCCTTGCTTACAAATGATTTTAAATTTCCTCCTAAAAAGATTACTGTAAATCTAGCTCCAAGTGAGATTAAAAAGGGTGGTACTCATTTTGATTTGCCTATTGCTTTACTTATATCACTTTATGAAAATAAAAATATCAAATTTGAAGATTTTCATATCTTTGGAGAGTTGTCTTTAAATGGAGATATCAATGATAGTAGCCAAATTTTTCCTATAATTTTATCTTTGGTAAAACAAAACAATATAAAAAAAGTTTTGGTATGTAAAAAAAGTGCTATGAAGATATCAAAAATACCAAATATAGAGGTTTTTTGTGTAGAAAATCTTGTAGAAGCTATAAAATTCTTTTCTACAAATGAAAAAGAGAACTATAAATACAAACAAGAAAAATATAGTTATAAAAAAGTATTAATAGAAAACAAGGAGTATTTTTTTGTAAATGAATATATCCTTGATTTTAAAGATGTAAAAGGACAAGAAGGTGCAAAAAGAGCTGCTTTGATTAGTGCAGCGGGAAACCACAATATTCTTTTTGAAGGAAGTCCAGGGTGTGGTAAATCGATGATTGTAAAAAGATTGCAATATATTATGCCTCCTATGAGTATTGATGAGATATTAGAGGTTGCAAAACTTCAAGCTTTGGATTTAAAAGAACCTGATTTTAAACCTATTAGAGTTTTTAGAAGTCCTCATCAATCAAGTTCTAAGGCTTCAATAATAGGTGGAAATAATATAGGTGAAATAGCTTTGGCAAATAATGGAGTGCTATTTTTTGATGAGCTACCATATTTTAGTGGTGCTATACTTGAAGCTATGAGAGAGCCTTTGGAAGATTATAAGTTGTTAGTTAGTAGAGCCAATAGTAAAATAAAGTTTGATACAAAATTTCTATTTGCAAGTGCAATGAACCCATGTCCTTGTGGAAATTTACTAACTATAAACAATAGTTGTAGATGTAATGAACTTGAAATAAAAAAATATAAAAACCGTTTAAGTGAACCTTTTTTAGATAGGATTGATTTATATATAGTGATGAATGAGTCAGATATAAAACAAAAAGCCTCATATAGTTCTAGGCAGTTTCATAACTTGGTCATAAATGCGTTTATTAAACAAAAACAAAGGGGACAAAGTGAGTTAAATGGAAAGTTAAGTGATGAGGATATTTTAAAATATTGTGTTTTAAATGAAGAGTGTAAAACAATCTTAGACAAAGCCACAATGAGTTTTAATCTATCTTTTAGAAGTGTAAATAAGATATTGAAAGTATCAAGAACAATCGCTGATTTGCAAGAGAGTAAAAGTATACAAAAAAGTCATCTAATGGAAGCCTTAAGTTATAGAAGAAGGTGATTTTATAGCCTATTTATTTTAAATTTTAGAGGAGTTCACCCCTTAAGCCTTGGTTATGCTTTAGTCATTTTTATATTCTTATCTAATTGTATAGTATATCTACCTAAGGAGTTTTTTTTGTAGATAAAATATATTTTTTGTTCTCCACGCTTAAACATAATAAGGTTCCCTAATACTACTTTGATAGTTATCTTTAAGTGTAGTATAGTTATCAACAAGCTCTTTGTATTGATCTTTTACAGAAGAGGAAGTATTATTATAATTTTCTGTAAAAGTTTTAAGCATACTATCTATAAAAGCATCAAAATTTATGCTTGATATCTGAGTTTTGGTTAAACTTTCTTTATATGAATGTATTTCATCATTTCCTACCACAAAACTAGCATAAGTGTCTTTCCCGTAATAATAATCATTCATATTTACACTTATTTCAAGGTCAAACATCATCGCCTTAGCAGGATCTTTTATAGTTTGAACACTTTCATAAAGTGCTTTATTGAATTTATCATTATCGGAATAATTTAATTTACTTAATTGCATAGTCAATGCAATATTTGTCCCTTTTAGCTCATTTTCTAAAGCTCCATTTTCAATCAATTCATTTTGTCTTTGTTTTATATCTTCAATATTAGCTTTAGCTTCCTCGTAAGGAATTTCTCTTAAGTTACTTAAAGAATAATTGCTATAATCAACTTTTGACACTTCCTGTTCATAACTTAAACTATTCTTAGTTTGACTTACTTGAGATACTTGAGTTGTTGCATTTATGTTTCCTATCATAATAAATATCCTTATTTTATATAATAAATGTTAACATTATAAATCTTTAGAAGAGGATAAGTAGAAAGATTTTGTTATAATGTCATAATTAAAATAATTAAGGATATAAATTGACAAGATGTGGTTATGTTTCAGTAGTTGGACGTCCAAATGCAGGTAAAAGCTCACTTTTAAACTGGCTAGTAGGTGAAAAAATAGCAATGGTTTCTCACAAAGCAAATGCTACAAGAAAAAGATCAAATATAATAGTTATGCACAATGATGACCAAGTTGTATTTGTTGATACTCCAGGATTACATGAAACAGAAAAACTTTTAAATCAATTTATGCTTGATGAGGCTTTAAAGGCTATTGGTGACTGTGATTTGATTTTATTTTTAGCTCCTGTTACTGATAAACTTCATCATTATGAGAGCTTTCTAGAAAAAAATAGAAAAAATACAAAACATATTTTACTTCTTACAAAAATAGATAATGTTACAAACAATGAAGTTATGGCAAAGATAAAAGAGTATGAAAAATATCAAGATAAATATGAAGCTGTAATTCCTGTATCAATCAAAAAGCAAACTAAACACTCAGATATATTAGATGTAGTAGTGAAAAACCTTCCAGAACATCCATATTTGTTTGATCCTGAAATCTTAACAACTGAGCATTTAAGGGATATCTTTAAAGAGTTTATTAGAGAATCTATTTTCGAAAATATCTCTGATGAGATTCCATATGAGACTGATGTTCTTATAAATAAAGTGGAAGAAAAAAAAGACTTAGATGTTATCAAAGCAACTATTATAGTTCAAAAAAGTACACAAAAAGGGATGATAATAGGAAAGGGTGCAACAGCTATTAAACGTATAGGAAAAGATGCAAGACTTAAAATAGAAAAGCTTACAGGAAGAAAATGTTATCTAGAACTATTTGTATCTATCAAAAAAGGCTGGACTAAAAATAAGCAAGGACTAAAAGAATTGGGTTATGATGTAACCTTTTAAAATAATAAAAAAATATATTTATTTAATCTTTCTTAAAACTTTTTAATAATAAAATACATTATAAAATATAAGGATTTTATTATTGAAGTTTTTGAAATAGAAGCAACTGAACAAATCTCACATATCTTATTAAAAGATTTTATTCTAACAAATCTTAAACAACATAATCTTGAATTTCCTAAAAATAGTTATATCTTTTATTCTTTTGTTGAAGAGTTTAAAAAGTATATAATCATGATATTTGAAAGTCAAAAAGCTTTTTTAAAATCTTTGTTAAATCTTCAAAGTAAAGGTTTTGAACTTTTTATTACAAACAATTTTTTTATACTTTATAAGAATTCTTTACCATATTATTTTCAAAAAACTCAGAGTATAGATAATGATGAGTTAATAAGTTTTATAAAAAGTAGTTTTAACTTAGAAAATTTAAAAGTTAGTATTATTGATGAAAATTTTTCACTGAATTATTTAAAAGCCCCAAAGGTAAATTTACTTAAAACTAAAAATAATTATGAGTTTAAAATATTTGTATCTTATTTTATTTTAATGGGAATTTGTATTTTATATTTTGCAACAAATAATCAAAAAATCAAAAACAATGAGTTGCAGGAAATAAATAAAAATATAATGCAGATACAAAAAGAGAATAAGTTTAAGTATTTATCAGAAAATCTATTAAAAATATATCTAGAAGCCAATAAAGAGAATATCCAAATTTTCTCTTATATAGTGAAAAATTCAAAAATATCTACTGTGTTGAAATCTAATGAAAAAGAGAATTTATATAGATTTTTAAAGTTATATAATAATAGTTCAATTGAGAAAATTGAGTTTAATAAAGATAAAAAAGAGTATATAGCAAATGCAATTTTTGAAATCAATTGAAAGTAAATATGATAGTTTATCAATACTAATCAAAGCAGAACTATTTTTAGTGCCTCTGATTTTTCTTTTCTATTTTACATTTTTCGAAGGAAATAATCAAAATCAAAAAAGAGTAATAAACACTATAGATATACAAAATATTGATATAAATATCAATAGTGTAGAGATACTAAAAAATATAGAAGATTATCTTGCTTCTAAAAAAATACAAATTATTGAATTATCAAACAAAAAAAATCAAATAAAAATAGTAGTGAAGATAAAAAAACTTGAAGAGTATATAGAGTTTCTAAAATTTATAGAAGAGTATAACCCTTATTCAAAAATAGTTTCTATAGAAGATAGTTTGGAAATAAAAACACTAACAATATCTTTTGATAGATTTTATATAAAAGAGAAATTAGATTTAAGTAAATATTTTAAAGAAATTATAAATAAATCAAGTTATAAATTAACTGCAATAATAGGAGATAAAGCTTATATAAATCAAAAATGGTTAAGTATTGGTGAACATGTAGATAAATATGAGATTGTAAATATTGGTGTTGATACAGTTGTATTAAAAAACAAAAATAATAGCTTTACAATGGAAATATTTGATGAAAGAACTTTTTAACAATATCATAGATTATAATTTAATAGAAAATTATTCATTTGAAAAATTAAAACAAAGTCTAATTTTGCCTATTAGGTTAGATGGTGTATATCTAAATATATTTAGTTGTAATGATAGCCAAGTTGAAAATCTGGATACAAAATATTTAATAAAAAATTTTTATCTAAAAAAAGAGTTTATACTTTTTTTTCTTGATGATATCGAAAATAGAATAAGGTTATATAATCTATCCATTTTGTGTATTAAAAAAAGTGAAATAAATTCTAAATATATTGAAGAGTTTATCAATAAAATCTTATTTAAAGCTATAACTTTAAGAAGTAGCGATATTCATATAGAGAGTTTAGAAAACAGTATAGTTATAAGATATAGGATAGATGGGATATTAAAACTTTTTTATATATTCAAAAAAAGTTTTATTACTGTTATCAGTTCATATTTAAAAATGATATCAAACCTTGATATCACACAAAATAGACTCCCTTTAGATAGCTCATTCTCTTATTATATAGAAAAAGTAAAATATGATTTTAGGATATCAACTATGCCAACAATTTATGGAGAATCCATAGTTTTAAGAGTGTTGCATAGTAATAAAGTAAAAAAAGATTTAAAAACTTTAGGCTTTTCTTCAGATATGTTTAGTAAAGTTGAAAAGATATTGAGATTGAATCAGGGATTAGTTTTAATCTCTGGTCCAACAGGTAGTGGGAAAAGTACAACTTTATATTCAATAATTCAGATGTTAAATACCCAACATAAAAAAATCATAACTATAGAAGATCCAGTAGAATATAAAATCCCTCAAGTACAGCAAGTTAATATTCAAGATGAGATTGGACTTAGTTTTGATAAGGTATTAAAAAATATTTTAAGACAAGACCCAGATATAATCTTAATAGGTGAAATAAGAGATTCTTACTCTTTACAAATAGCTCTTCAAGCTTCACTTACAGGACATATAGTTTTTGCTTCAATACATGCTAATAATTCTATTGAAACAGTTTTTAGACTTATTGATTTAAAAGCTGACAAATATCTTTTATCTAGTACTTTAAAATATATTATTTCACAAAGATTAATTTTAAACCTTTGTAAATATTGTAAAGGAAAAGGGTGTAGTAGATGTAATTTTACTTTTTACAGTGGGCGAAGTTGTATAGCTGAAGTTTTAAATATAGACAATAATATATCTTCAATGATATTAAAAGGTTCAGCGCTTAATGAGATAAATGAGTATTTAAAACAAATCAATTTTAAAACAATGTTAGATGATGGTATTTTAAAAGTAGAAGAAAATATTACAACATTAGACGAGGTTTATAAGGTGTTATAATGGAGTTTGAAGTAACATATCAAGAAAATTCAAAAATAAAAAAATCTATGTTTACTAAAGAGCAAATTGATTCAAATAAGTTGCCAGATAATGTAATAAAAATAGAAAAAAAAGTAAAACTTTTAAATAAAGAATTAACTTCTAGAAAAAAGATATCAGACAAGAAGCTAAAACAGTTATTTTATGAATTAAATGTTATGTTAGATTCAAATATTTTACTTGATGAAGCTTTAAGAATATTACATAATGCTCAAAAAGATAAAATAGTAAAAGAGTTTATAAACACAATTAGAACAAACCTTTATAGTAGTACAGATATAAGTTTGTTAGTAAAAGAGTATAAACTAAACTCTATGGTTATATCTTTTTTTTCAATATTAAAAAATAGTGGAAACACTACATCTTTTATCAAAATAATAAGTAGTATATTAGATGAAAACTATTTGATAAAAAAGGAGTTCAAAAAAGCTTTATTTTATCCAATGATTTTAGTGATAACTTTTATATCAGCCTTGATTGGTATATTTAAAATTGTTGTTCCAAAGTTTGAAATTATGTTTATTCAATACAAAATGGAGTTGTCTTTTGCTACAAAAATGCTTTTTAGTGCAAAAAATATATATGAAAACTATTTGGGACTTATTCTATTGTTTGTGTTTTTTTCTTTTATTTTTTTAATTTCATTATATAAAAAATATGAAAAAATAAAATTTTTTCTAAACTATATTGTTGCAAAAAAGCTTTATTTTTTTAGTGGTTTATATACTGATAAAATATTTTATGAATATTTTTTATGTATGGAAAGTCTATTAAATAATGGTTATAAATTTCATGACTCCTTTACAAATTCGAAAGTTTTAATAAAAAATTATTTCGTTTTAGATAGAATTACTCAGATTGAAAACTTATTAAAAAGTGGAAAGAGTATAGAGTATTCTTTAGAACAATCAAAATTATTTGATGAACTTACATTAAGTTTGATTAAAACAGGTGAGATATCAAACTCCTTGCAAATAACTGTAGGTGAGATTAAAAATATTTATAAAAGAAAATTTAATGATAAGTTAAAATTTCTTTCAATGGCAATAGAACCAATATTTTTTATCATCATAATGTTACTTATAATATGGATTATATTAGCTATTTTTGTACCATTATGGAGTATTGGTGATGTGCTTAAAATTTAAGAGGGTATTAGATGAGTAAAGAATTAGAATTTGAAAATTCTATAAAAAATATTTTAGAGTATATTGGTGAAGATGTAAACAGAGAAGGGTTAGAAAAGACTCCAAGTAGAGTAAGAAAAGCTTTTGAGTTTATGTGTAGTGGATATAACCAAGACCCAAAAGAGATAATTAACTCTGCACTTTTTACAAGTTCAAATGATGAGATGGTAGTTATAAAAGATATTGAGTTTTATTCTATGTGTGAGCATCATATGTTGCCAATAATTGGAAAAGCTCACGTAGCGTATATCCCAAATGGAAAAGTTGTTGGACTTAGTAAAATACCAAGAGTTGTAGATGTATTTGCTAGAAGATTACAAATTCAAGAACAAATGACAGAACAAATCTGTGATGCCTTACATGAAGCTTTAGAACCAAAAGGTGTAGCAGTTATGATAGATGCAAGACATATGTGCATGGAGATGAGAGGAGTAGAAAAAATATGTTCTACAACTGTAACATCTGCACTTAGAGGATTGTTTAAACGAGAGAAAAAAACAAAAGATGAGTTTTTATCTATTATAGCTCAATCCTTACACAAATAAAGAGTTATCCTTTTATAAAAGGATAACTTTTGCCAACATTAAAAAGCTAAAAAATCCAACAATATCAGTTACTGTTGTAAGAAGAACTGTACTTCCAATTGCAGGGTCTATATCTAATCTCTTAAGAACAAGAGGGATTGAAGCACCAAAAAAACCTGCACTAAATAGATTTATTATCATGGATAGGGCTATTACAAGACCTAAAAGAGCTACATTAAACCAAAGCCAAGCAATGATTCCAATAATAAAAGCAAATAAAAAACCATTAAACAAGGAGATAAAAACCTCTTTTTTTATAGCATCTTTACTATTATCATAATCAATATCTCCCAAAGCTAACTGTCTTACCATAACGGCTAAGGTTTGTGTTCCTGCATTTCCACCCATGGAAGCTACTATAGGCATAAGTATTGCTAAAGCTACATAAGATTGAATAGTTTCATCAAATAAACCAATAACTAAAGAGGCTAAAATTGCTGTACCCAAGTTTATTAATAACCACAAAGAACGTTTTTTTGCTGTTACAAATAGATTGTCATCATGCTCAAAGTCATCATTAACCCCTGCTAATTGATACATCTGTTCTGTTGCATTTTCTTCAATAACATCTAAAATATCATCTGAAGTGATTCTTCCCATTAGCATATCTTGATAACCAACAACAGCAACAACACTTAAATCGTATTTTTCAAATTGTATTGCAATCTCATCAATATCATCTTTATCTTGTACAACATAAGGTTTAAACTTATTCTCTTCATGAGAGTTTATAATCTCTTCATAAGTTTTCTCAAAATCTAAAAGAATTAAATCTTCTAAAGAGATTGAAGCTATAAGTTTTTTATCATCATTTACAATAAAAACTTGATGGATATTTTCTAACTCATCTTCATCTTTACCTTGTTTTAGTCTATTTAATGAGGCTTGGATTGTTTCATTTAGATTTGCAGAGAAAAGCTCCGTTTGCATATATGCTCCAGCTTCATCCTCTTCATATCTTCTTAACCATTCAATCTCTTGTTTATCTTCCTCTTCAAGACCATCAAAAATTTCTCTAGCTTTTTCTTCATCAAGTTCTTCAATCTCTTGGATAATATCTGTAGCATCATCAGATTCTAGTTCATCTACAGCATCTGTAAGTTTTTCAATAGATAATTCTTCATAAACATCTTCTCTTAGATAATCTGGAAGTTCTAATATAACTTCACCTAAAATCTCATCAGGTATATTTTTAATTACTCTAAGAAAATCTTCATTGTTTTTTTTATGAATCTTTTTTAATGAATGGGCAATGTCACTAGGATGTAAATCATCTATCTTTTTTAAAAGTTTATCAGGGTCTTTTATAACTATTTGATTTTTATCACTAGCCAATTAAATTTTCCTTGGATTGATTTGTGTAGCTGATGCCGTTCTTTCTAATTTTACAGGTTTTAATAAATCAATTTTTTCAATACTAGATACTAACTCATTAGATACTTTTTTTGTGTAAGCAAGAAATTTAGTTTTCTCACTTCCTTGTAGTTTACTTTTTGTAACTTTTATAATTTTTAATGGATCGATTGCTTTACCATTTTTATATAAACCTAAATGCAAATGCGGTCCAGAACTAAGTCCTGTATTCCCGACATATCCTATTAGTTGACCTTTTTTTACACGACTTCCAACTTTTAATCCACCTCTAAATTTACTTTGGTGTGCATATAAAGTTCTAAGGCTATTTTTATGTTGTATGATAATTACATTACCATATCCACCTTTTCTTCCTCTAAAGATGATTTTACCATCAGCCGCAGCATAAATTTTTGTTCCTCTTGCAGCAGCATAATCTACACCTAAATGGGCTCTATATCTTTTTAAAACTGGGTGATATCTTTTTTTAGTGAATTTACTTGAGATTCTTTTATACCTAACTGGTGTTTTAAAAAAGAAATTAGTTAAACTTTTTCCTGTCTCATCATAATACTTATCATCGTTTAAATTTCTAAAAATATAATTCTTTTTTCTATTTACTTCAACTAAAGCACCAATAATTTCTGGCTGCCCAAAGTATTTTCCTAATCTAACTTTTTGTTTGTATTTTATAACAACATGGTCGCCTTTTTGCATACCTCTAAAATCTACACTTGCACTAAAAGCACGGATAAGTTCATTTGCTAAGTCTTTGTTGTTTGTTTTTTCTATGATATCTAAATATGGAGAATGGTTTATTTCTAGAACCAAAGTCTCTTCTATTTCATCATATTTTATAGGTAAAGTTTGAAAAGTATAAGTTCCATCATCTTTTTTAAATATATGTAATTGAATATCTTCTGATACAGGAATTAGCACTTGTTTAAGTGTGTTATCTGTATCTAAAAGTAAGTGATATGTTATACCAGCTGTGATTTCTGAACAAAGCTCTTTATCCTCTTTTTCTAAGTTAAAATATAAAGATTGGGAAATTTTATGGGAATCTAGAAATGTTAAGAATGTATCACCTTTAGGCCAAGTAAGTTCTTGTACTTCTTGAGAAAAACAAAATGAGATTAAAAACGTTAAGATTAAGACTAATTTTTTCACAGTAAGCTATTTCTTCCTTTATTAAATAATTAGAGTATCTATTATACAATTGCACAACTTAATTGGATATAAACATATATTTGAAGGGATTTTAGTTGAAAAAAATTTTGTTATTTTTATTATGTGTTATTGTATTTTCATATGCAGATTTAGTAGAAATTTATAGAAGCCAAGGATTATCGGCAGTAAAAGAAAAGCTTGAAGAACAATTAACAAAAGAAGAGTATTGGAAAAATTATTTAAAAGATAAAAATGTTGATTATGGGTATTATGAATCAAAAAAATATTTACTTATTACAAAAAAGAATTTAAAAGAGATAAGTTTATATAAAATTGAAAAAGACAAGTATGATTTATTACTAAAAGATAATGTTATAGTTGGTGAAAATCAAGGAGATAAACAAGAAGAGGGAGATTTAAAAACACCTGTAGGAGCATATGAGTTTACAAGTAAACTAACAAAACTTGATGAATTTTATGGACCATTAGCTTTAGTTACATCTTATCCTAATAGTTTTGATAAATCTTTAAATAAAAATGGACATGGAATATGGTTACATGGGATGCCTTTAAATGAAGCAAGAGAAGAGTATACAAAAGGTTGTATAGCAATTGATAATCCAAAACTTGAAAAAATTGATGATATGATTGAACATGATAAATCTGTTATTTTAATCTCTGATAAAAATGAAATAAAAGCTTCCAAAGATGAAATAAGTATGATTCTTTCATTTATTTTCCAATGGAGAAATGCTTGGAAAGATTCAGATATTGATGAGTATATAAAATTTTATTCTGATTCTTTTAAAAGATACAATGGTATGGATTTCGAAAGATTTAAAGAGTATAAACAAAGAGTTTTTTTAAAAGATGAAAAGAAAAAAATTGAATTTTCAAATATAAATATCATGCCATATCCAAACTCTCTAAACAAAAGAATGTATAAGGTTCTTATGGATGAGGATTATAAAACTAGCTCATACTCTTTTATAGGAAAAAAAGAGTTATATTTAGAAGTAAAAGATAATAAAATCCAAATTCTTTCAGAAGGTTAAAACTAACAATAAGAGCATTTTAGATATAATCGCCAATTAATTACAACCATAATTTAAGGCGAAAGATGCAAAAAGAAGAGATGAATCTTGAAGAGATAGCATTAGCTCACTCTTTAACACTTGAAGAATTTGAAAATATAAAAGAGATACTAGGAAGAAAACCAAATTACGTAGAGATTGGTATCTTCTCTGCAATGTGGTCAGAACACTGTTCATATAAATCAAGTAAAAAATATCTAAATGGTTTCCCAACAAAAGCTCCTTGGGTTATCCAAGGTCCAGGTGAAAATGCTGGAGTTATTGATATTGGTGATGGATATGCAGCAGTATTTAAGATGGAATCACACAACCACCCTTCATTTATTGAGCCATACCAAGGTGCTGCTACTGGTGTTGGTGGTATTATGAGAGATGTATTTACAATGGGTGCAAGACCAGTTGCAAGTATGAACTTAATCCAATTTGCAGGTATTGAAGGAAATTCTGAAACTGCACAAAAACATAGATTTCTTTTAAGAGGTGTTGTTGCTGGTATTGGTGGATATGGTAACTGTATGGGTGTTCCAACAATTGGTGGACAAACTAACTTTGAAGAGTGTTATGCTGGGAATAACCTAGTAAATGCTTTTAATTTAGGTATTGCAAAAGCTGATGAGATTTTCTACGGAAAAGCTGAAGGTATTGGAAATCCTGTAATGTATGTAGGTTCTAAAACTGGTCGTGATGGACTAGGTGGAGCTGTTATGAGTTCTGCTTCTTTTGACGAAGATTCTGAATCAAAAAGACCAACAGTACAAGTTGGAGATCCATTTACTGAAAAACTTTTACTTGAAGCTTGTTTAGAACTATTTAAAGAGGATTTAATCATTGGTATCCAAGATATGGGTGCGGCTGGACTTACTTCTTCATCTTTTGAGATGGCTGGACGTTCTGGTTCTGGTATGATTATGCATTTAGATAAAGTTCCAGCAAGAGAAGAGGGGATGACTCCTTATGATTTCATGCTTTCTGAATCACAAGAAAGAATGCTTATTTGTGCTAAAAAAGGTTGTGAACAAAAAATTATTGATATTTTTGAAAAATGGGAACTTGATGTTGCTGTAATTGGTGAAGTTACAGCTACAGGAAATATGGAACTATTCTGGCATGGTGAAAAATGTGCAGAGGTACCAGTTCAGCCTGTATCTGAACAAGCTCCTATTTTAGATAGACCAGTTGCCGAGCCTGAGTATTTAAAAACTATCAAAGATATTGATATGTCAAAAGAGATTTCAAATCAAGAAGCTTTTGATGCCTTATTCTCTGATGTTGAAGTTGTAGATAAATCTTGGGTTTATACTCAATATGATTCAATGGTACAAACAAATACTGTAAAAGGTCCTGGTAAACTTGATGGTTCAGTTATCAGAATCAAAGAAACAGGAAAAGCTCTTGCTATGAGTGCTGATTGTAATACAAGACAATGTTATATCGATCCAGAACTTGGAGCTGCAGCAGCTGTAATGGAATCAGGAAGAAATGTTGCTATGAGTGGTGCTGTTCCAAAAGCTATCACTGATTGTCTTAATTTTGGTAACCCACAAAACCCAGAAGTTATGTGGCAGTTTATGAAAGCTTGTGAAGGTATCAAAGCTGCTTGTAAAGAGTTAAATACTCCAGTTATTGGTGGAAATGTATCTTTATACAATGAAACAAATGGTGTAGGTGTTTTCCCAACTCCTGCTATTGCAATGGTTGGGGTAAATGAAGATGCAAACAAAGTATTACCATCATCTTTCCAAGAGGAAGGAAATAGTGTATATCTATTAGGTGATACTAAATCAGAGTTTGGTGCTTCTTTATATCTTAAAAAACTATATGGAAAAGTAGCTGGTACTCACCCAGAGGTTGATTTTGCAAAAGAGTTAACTTTATGGAATACAGTTATTGAAGGAAACATTAAAGGTTTACTTAAAGCTGCAAAAGATGTAAATGTTGGTGGGCTTGCAATAGCATTAGCAAAAATGGCAGTTGTTGGAAATAAAGGTGTTGAAGCAAATATTGAGTTAACAGATGCAAAAGATATTTTTTCAGAATCTTTAAGTAGAGCAGTTGTAGAAGTAACTCCTGAAAATGAAAAAGCATTTGAATCATTTTGTTCAAGCAAAGGTATCTCTTGTACTAAACTTGGACTTGTTGGTGGTGGAAAAATTGCTATCAATGACGTGTATGTAGAGTTAGATAAAGCAAAAGATATCTACTTTAATAAATTCAAACAAGTAATCGAACAAGATTTATAAAAACACTCCGTTTTTTAGATAAAAACTAAGGGGATAAAAACTTATAAGTACCACATAAATAAAAATAAAAATCAAAGAGATTTTTAGGTACTTATAGTTTTTATCTTCTACTTTTAAAAGTAGTTTTGAAACACTCCACGAAAATCCAAAAAAAGTTCCCACAAATAGAAAAATATATAAAGCATAACCTATATAGTTGTACTCTTTTTGTAAGATACAAAAAGGGCAGTGGTGTGTTGGAAGTTCATAAATATATGTGCTAAAAAATAGTATCAAACTTGTAATTGCAAAGATTAAAAATATTAAATTTATTAAAGCATGAAGATACTCATTTTTAAAGTATGAAACAATAAGTAAGATTATAAAACTACTATAAAAACCAATAGTAAAAATAGAACTATTAACTAAAAATAGTGAAGAGATATAAGAGTTGCTAGAGTTTGAATACAAAGTTCCACAACAACTTACAAGTTTGGTTATATCAATTGAGCTAAACATTAAAAGTTCTAAAACAGTTTCACTTAAAAATAGTAAATAAATAAATAGATAAAATCCAAATTTTAGTTTAGTAAACTTTAACTCTTTGGTTTTTAAATCAAAATAATGTATCACTAACCAATATCCAAATAAATAGATATTTAAAAGTTTAAATAAAAGTAGATATATTCCGTATTTTGTAGCATCTACAACTCCAGCTGCACACATAGCTCCTGTTAAAACAGCAGAGATTTTATCTAAAGTAAAAACAAAAAATACAAAAAGAATAATCTTTGTAAAAAGTATATATTTAATAATAGTTGAACTTAAAAAACTTTGTTTTTCAAGATTGTATTGTTTTGTAGAAGTTGATTGCATATCCCATAAAAAAAAGATTCTAAGTGAGATAAAAAAGGCAATGGTTGCAAAAATCAAAAAGATTATATCAAGAATAACAATTGCCAGTACTTCAGGATTTAAAAGCAAGATATTATCTCCCCTTTGTCTAATTCTACTGTTTTATCTACAAAATCCAAATCGAAAAACAGTGGATCATGGGTAGAGACTATAATTGTTTTATTTAACTGTTTTAGTTGTTTTAAAATCTCAATAAAATGCAAAGATAAATCTTTGTCTAAATTTGCAGTTGGTTCATCTGCTATGATAATATCAGGATTATTTATTAAACTTCTAGCTATGGCAACCCTTTGTTGTTCTCCACCAGAAAGGTTTCTTACTATCTCATCTTTTTTATGTTCAATTTTAAACTTTGTCAAAACTTCATTTGTTAGTTTTTCCACCTCTAAAGAATCTAGATTTTGAGGTATTAAAGGAACTATGATATTCTCTTTTACACTTAAATTTGAGATTAAATTGTACTTTTGAAAAATAAAACCAATCTCATCTCTTCTATATAAAGCTGCAAAATTATCTGGAAGTTTTGAAACCCTTGTATCATTTACAATAACTTCACCAGTTGTTGGTTTGCTTAGAGCAGCTATTAAAGAAAGAATGGTACTTTTACCACTTCCACTAGCTCCTTTTAGGACTAAGAGTTGATTTTTTTCAATGGTTAAATTTATATTTTTTATAGCTTCTATTTTATTTTTTTTGTTTAATTCATAAACTTTTGTTAAATCTTTTAATTCTATCATCTAATAACCTTATCTGCTTCCATTGTTGCAGTTTTCCAAGCTGGAATAATTGTTGCTGCTATATAAACTGGAACAGTTATAAAAAATATTAAAAATACACTGTTTATATCAAATACAAATGGCAGTTGAAGAATTGGTTTTAGATTTGAATAACCTGTAAAAATATCTTTTAAAATTGGGGCTTGTAAAATATATACAAAAATCAAAGCCAGAAATAAACTTAGAATAAACGAGATAAAAGAGATGATAAAACTTTCATAAAATTTTAATTTGAGTATATCATCTATTTGCCAACCCAAAGCTTTTAAGATACCTATCTCTTTTTTCTCTTGTGAGTTTAAAGAGTTACTTTTGTCATAAACAATTATAAAAAATGTAAAAATAGACACAATAAACAAGGCCAAAAATATTCCACCTTTATAGTCAAAAATATTTTGATAACTCACTTCCAAATCTTTGTTTGTGATTATTCTACTATCTGGATACATTAGTTTTAGTTTTGCTGCAATTGTTTCTATCTCATTTTCATTTGCAACTTTTACAACTATATCTGTGGCTTTATCTTTTGGCATATCAAAAATCTCTTGGGCTAAAGCTATAGGAAGGAGAATAGTATCGTTTGCTTCAAGTTGTATATTTGAGTCAAAAACCCCTAAAATATTTACTTTTTTAAAACTTCCATCTGGTTTGATAAAGTTAAAATATTGTTTGTAATAGTTTTCATCTAAAATTTTTTTGACACCAGTTCCTATTATCATAGAGGAGTTTTTTAAAGCTTCTGAAAAATCATGTTTTTCTATCAGTTTCTCCAAAGACTTTTTATATTGTTCTTCAAATTCATCAATTCCAACAACACTAAAATTTACCCCAGCATTTTCAAAATAGTAATATCCCCAAACTCTTGGAAGTGCTGATTGGACACCAGGAATATTTAAAATCTCATCTACCAAACTTTTATCTATATCATAATGTCTTCCAGCTTTTAGTTTTTGGATAGTGATTTGTGGTAGCGATTTAACTGTAGAGTTTAGTTCATATTTGATTGAATTAGAAATAAAAAAAATACTAAAAAGTAAAACCATTTGTAAAGTCAAAATAAAAAGTATAAATAGATTTTTATATTTTTGTCTAAAAAGGGAGTTTAGAGCATATTCTATTAGATAAAAATTTATTTTAGTTTTCATTTGTAATCTTTGAAGGGGTATTTTTCACTACATTTGAGTAGTTATAAGTAAAGCTGCTTGGAAAATATTCTCTTAATTCAGGAGAATCTTTAAAAAGTTCAAAAGTAGTGGTAAGACTTCGATGTCTTATATACATAGCTTCAGTTGATATTGCTAAATCAGGCAAACCTAAAACGGATACAAATAGATTTTTTTGAAGCAATGAGTTATTACTTATAGTATGGTATTTACTCAGATAAAAAATCAAAATATACAGGGCTAAAATATTTAAAGATATAAAACCTATCAGGTATTTACTTTTTCTATTCATCAAGCTTATATACTTTTTCCTCAGTAATTTCATCAAAGCTTAATATCTCAACTCCAAGATGGTCTTCTTTAAATGTTTTTGCATCTTCAAGACTGATAAAAGGGATGAATTCATTTCCCATAGGACCATACACATCAGAACCAATAACATAAAATGCTTTTTTACCATCAATGGCATCTTGTGTATAATAATCACTTACCATAATCTTTTCTATTTGAGAGATTTTATACTCTTTATTAAGCCATTTTTTTGAATCAAAATAGAATTTAAATAAATCTTTTACCCCATCAAAAGAGAATTTAAGCTCTTTATTCTCTATTTTATAAACTATCTGTGCAGCCCATTTAGGATATTTTGCTACAAACATACCACATACGGGACATTTTTCTTTTTCATCTACTTCTATATATAACTCATCTTTATGATTATGCTCTAAGTGTTCTTTATCCCAAATGTATACAGATAAAGCTATTGTTTGTTTTTCATTTAATTTTTTTTTGCATAAAGTGTTTTTATTTATATTTGTTGCTAATTCTTGAATACTATTATAATTTGTAGAAGAAAGGGTAGGACAAAGCTTTTTATGGATTTTTTCACCCATTTTATAATACATTTTTTCTTTTTGGTCTTTTGTTATAGAATTAAAGTCATATGCAAATAAATTTATAATAAATAGTAGGATAAAAAAGACAATTTTATTCATTTATTCCCTTTATAAGTTTAATTAATTTTATCCAATAATTGTTAAGATAGTGTTAATTTAACATTAAATTAACTATTCAAGTATAAAATTTAAAAAAAAATAAAGGAATAAAATGAAGAAGATAATTTTTCTTTTTGCAACATTAGTTTTAAGTGTTTTTGCTCAACAAAATATGATGTATCAATCAGTACCAGCAGAAAAGGCAACTATATTACAAAAAGGTGAAGAAAAAAATTATTGTAGTGTTTGTGGTATGACTTTACCAATGTTTTATAAAACAAATCATGCAGCAAAACATGAAGGTCATGATAAACAATATTGTTCTATTCATTGTTTAGTAGAAGATAAAGAGGTAAATAAAAAAGAGTTAACAGATATCAAAGTTGTTGATAATAAAACTCTAAAATTTATTGATGCAAAAAAAGCTTATTATGTTGTAGGTAGTAGTAAACCTGGAACTATGAGTATGGTTAGTAAATATGCTTTTTCAAAAGAAGAAGATGCTAAAGCTTTTGCCAAAGAGTTTGGTGGAGAGCTTAAAAACTTTGATGAAGTTTATAAAATGGTTAGTGATAAAATCTTAAATGAGAAAGAGATGATTGCTAAAAAACAAGCAAAGATGGCAAAAATGGGTGAAAAAATCTATAATGAAACATGTAAAAAAGTTGATGTAAATTTCACCTCTATTGCAGAAGCAAAATCTTATGTAGAAAAAAACCAATTATGTGGTGAATTAAAAGGTAAAAAACTACAAGCTGTAGCTTTATACTTAAGTGGAAAATAGAGTTTAATAAACATAAACTCTATTTCTCCCTCCATTTTTAGCTTCATACAAGCCTTTATCTGCTCTTTTCATAATAGTTTCAAAAGATTCCTCTTGATTTTTAAATCCACTTACTCCAAAAGATGCAGTGACATTTTTAACTGTAGTAAAGTTAAATTTTTCTATCTCTTTTCTTAACTCTTCACAAATATTTTGTGTTGTTTGTAAATCTTCATTGTTAAAAACTATTACAAACTCTTCGCCACCCCATCTAGCAAATAAATCTTCGCTTCTGATATTTTTCATAATCAAAGATGCTAATTCTTTTAAAACACTATCTCCTACATCATGTCCATAGGTATCATTTATAGATTTGAATTTATCAATATCTATTATACAAAGTGTATACAATGAAGTTTTTGTCTCTAATAATCTAAAGAGACCATTTCTATTGTATGCTTTTGTAAGATTATCCTTATATGCTTTTAATGATAGGTTTTTATTTGACTTTTTTAACTCTGCATGGGATTGTCTTAACATATCAAGTAAGTAGTTGAAAAATTTTGCAACGATACCAACTTCAGTATCTCTTTCTTCATATATTTTTTTATTTATATTACCAGTTCTCATAATATGTAAAATACTTTGAATTGTTTCTACCCAAGGTAAAACTGCATTGTGTTCACTACTGTTTAGACCTAATACTTCATGTTTTTTTCTAACTCTTAAAAGATTAACTTTATGTAGGAATAAAAATATCAATAATCCTAAACTAAAAGCGAAAAGAAAAGCTACTAAAACCCCTAAAAATTGTATATATATAAACTCTAATCTTGTCATATTTTCTGGCAATTGAGCAAAGAATCCAACAGCTACAGTACCCCAAGCTCCAACAAAACCATGGATACTTACTACACTTAAAGGATCATCAATTTTTAATTTATTTGTTAAAAAAACATCAGCATAGTGCATAACAATAGCTGAGACAAAACCAACAATTGCTGATTGGCTAGCATCAAGATGATTACATCCAGCAGTTATTCCTACAAGTCCAGCAATAATCCCAAAACTAAATATCTCTACACCAACTTTCTTTTTATAAAAAAAAGTTAAAATCCAAGCTCCAAATCCACCAAATACAGCAGCAAGAAGAGTGTTTAGTAGTATAGAAGTCACTCTTGGTTCAAAGGTTAATAAACTTCCAGCATTGAAACCAAACCATGCAAAAAATAGTACAAAAACGCCAAAAACAATAAAGTTATGATTACTTGGGGCAAAATATTTTACATCACCATTTTTAAATTTACCAAGTCTAGGGCCTAATACAAGTGTACCTGCTAATCCAATCCAAGCACCTATTGAGTGAACTACAGTAGAACCTGCAAAATCTATAAAGCCAAGTTTGTTTAACCAGCCATTTTCATTCCAACTCCAATGTCCAAAAATAGGGTATATAAGTGATGAAACTATAATAGCAACCACAATATATCCATTGAATTTGATTCTTTCAGCAACGGCACCTGATACAATAGTAATAGCAGTTGCTGCAAACATAGCTTGAAAAAAGAAAAAAGCATTTAGGTTGAAATCTTGTCCATCTATTAGAAAATAAGTAGTACCAAAAAGTCCAAAACTATCAGCTCCAAACATAAGTCCAAAACCAATAATCCAAAAAAAGATTATACTAAAAACAGTATCAATTAGATTTTTCATAGCAACATTGATAGTATTTTTACTTCTTACTACACCAGTCTCAACTAGAGAAAACCCAAATTGCATCATAAAAACTAAAAATGCACTAACTATAATCCATAATAAATCAATCTCTTTTAGATTTTCCAAAATATAGACCTTTGATGAAGTTTTCAAGATTATAACATAAAAAATAACCAATTATTTGTCAAAAAATATACAATTTTTCTAATCAACTAACTCTAATCGCTTTTTTAGTATAATCGCGAATTAAAACAAAACATGAGGATTTGATTTGAGAGCATTAATTAGTGTAAGCGATAAAAGCGGTGTTGAAAACTTTGCAAAAGAGTTAGTATCATTGGGGTATGAAATCATCTCAACAGGTGGTACATATAACAAACTAAAAGAAGCAGGAATAGCTGTAATTGAAGCAAATGAAGTTACAAAATTCCCAGAGTGTTTTGAAGGAAGAGTAAAAACATTAAACCCATATATTCATGGTGGTATTTTACATAGACGTGACAAACAATCTCACCTTGACCAAGCAAAAGAACTTGGAGTTGAAGGGATTGATTTAGTGTGTGTTAATCTTTATCCTTTTAAAGCAACTATTGAAAAAACTGATGATTTTGAAGAGATTATCGAAAATATTGATATCGGTGGTCCAGCGATGGTTAGAAGTGCAGCTAAAAACTTCGACAGCGTTATTATCGTAACTGATGTTGCTGATTATGATTTAGTATTAGACAATCTTAAAAACGATACAAACACTGTAGAGTTTAGAAGAGATATGATGATAAAAGCATATGAGCATACAGCAGCATATGATTCAATGATTGCAAATTATATGAACAAAAGATTCAATGATGGTTTTGGAGACAAACAATTTATCGTAGGTTCAAAAGTATTTGATACAAGATATGGGGAAAATCCACACCAAAAAGGTGCATTGTATGAGTTTGATTCACAATTTACAAATAAATTTATCACACTAAAAGGTGAAGCAAGTTTTAACAACATGGGTGATATCAGTGGAGCTGCTAGAATTGCTGCTGCATTTGGTGATGAGCCAGCTGTTTGTATCGTAAAACATGGAAACCCTTGTGGAGTTGCTATCAAAGATAATTTATATGATTCATATGTAGAAGCATTAAAATGTGACCCAGTTTCTGCTTTTGGTGGAGTTGTTGCAGTAAATGGTACAGTTGATAAAAAATTAGCAGAAAAGATGAATGAAATCTTCTTAGAAGTTGTATTTGCAGCAAAAATCACAGAAGAAGCTCAAGAAGTATTTGCATCTAAAAAAAGAATCAAACTATTTGAGCAAGGAACTGAAGTTTTAGAATTAGCAAATGATCTAATCGATTTCAAAAGAGTAGATGGTGGATTTGTTTACCAAGATGCTGATAAAGTTGAAGAAAATGAAGTAAGAAATAGTGAGCTTAAATCAAAAAGAAAAGCTAGCGAGCAAGAAGTAAAAGATATGGAAATCGCATATAAAATCGCAAGTTTAACAAAATCAAACTGCGTAGTATATGTAAAAAATTCTGCAATGGTTGCAGTTGGTATGGGTATGACTTCAAGAGTTGACGCATCTAAAGCTGCTCTTAGAAAAGCAGAAGATATGGGACTAGATGTTGAGGGTGCTGTGCTAGCAAGTGAAGCTTTCTTCCCATTTAGAGATAGTATTGATGAAGCAAATAAAGCTGGTGTTAAATGTGTGATTGAGCCAGGTGGTTCTATCAGAGATGATGAAATTATTCAAGCTGCTGATGAGTATGGGATGGCTTTATATTTCTCAGGTAAAAGACACTTCTTACACTAAAGATTGATTTTCTAAGCAATCTTTCTTCAAAAATTTAATTTTAGAGAATTTTTTTATTTACTATTAGTATTTAAAAATTTTCTCTATATTTATTCTTTTATAATTGAACATTCATTTTAAAATTAAAATTTTTATAATCTTACTATTTATATATTTTATTTAATATATAATGGTATATTAATCAATATTTAGGATTTTAATGAGAATATTAATTATAGGAAATGGATTCGATTTAAATTTAGGACTTAAAACAAGTTATAAAGATTTTATACATAGTCAATATTTTGAGATTTTAGTAGCTAAGAAAAATTCTATGGCACTATATTTTAATAAAAAACAGAAATTGAATAACTGGGTTGATATTGAAAGAGAAATAACTAATTTCTCAAATAGTGTGAATGATACAAATTTAGATATCAGAAAAGATTTTTCTGAATTAAAAATTGCATTAATGAATTATTTAGAAGAGGCTCAATCCGAAGAAATAAATAAGAATTCAAAAGCATTTGAAATGTTACAAAAAGAGATTAATAAAATTGACTTAATCTTTAATTTCAACTATACAAATTCAATATTTAAAATTGCAGATATTTTAGATATCAATAATATTGAAAAAAAACATTGTTATATTCATGGTTCGATTGAGGATAAGGATATCGTTTTTGGTGTTGAAGATAGGGCAAAAGTAAAACAAAATCACAAGTTTTTTAAAAAGTCTTATAATCTGCATCATGGAAAATATAAAATAAAACAATATTTTGATGATAAAAATGAAATAATTATTTTTGGTCATTCTTTAGGTATTACGGATAGTACTTATTTTAAAGATTATATAAATAAAAGATCAATAATGACACATATAAAATATTCTAATTTAGTTTTTTATTATTATGGTGAGCTTGGATGGGATGAAATGTATGCAATTATTGATGACTATACTCATAATAATTTTACGGAGTTTAGAGCTAATAGTTTTGTATTTGTTGATTCTTCATTGTAAAGAAACTTTTACTGTACATCCAACTTCAATTGACTTTCTTTTATAAAAAAGAAAGTATAAAGAAGATTTAAAAGTTCCACCATCAAACTATTTAGAACACTTAAAAGGTGATTTAGAAGGATTTTGTAGTATTAGAATAAACAAGCAGTTTAGATTGATATTTAGATTTGAAAATTCTAATGCTTATGATGTATACATCGACGATTATCATTAGAAGGGAAAATTAAATGAAAGAGATAAGAGTAAGTACTCATCCAGGGGTTATATTAAAAGAAGAGTTTGCAATACCTTTAAATTTGACACAAGCAAAACTTTCAAAAGATTTGGATGTGGGAATAAAAACATTAAGTGAAATATATAATGAAAAAAGAGGGATAACACCTTTAATGGCAATGAAATTATCAGAATATTTTGGTACTACACCAGAATTTTGGCTTAATCTTCAAAATGCTTATGATTTATATAAGACATATCAAAAAGAGAAAGATAAAATAAAGAAAATTTCGCCATTGGTAGCTTAGAAAAGTATTTTATATCAAATTTTTTACAAGCTTTAATCCAATATAGATTAAAGCTCTTTTTTATTTTTCTATTCATTATAAACACAATAAGCATTTTCAAAAAAATCTCCATTTGTAAAGAAGCATGCTCCTCTACAACCGGCACGGCAATACATCCCCATATCACAATCTTTGCATTTACCACTTAATAAAGATTTATCAAAGTTTCTATTATATGAAAAATTATCTTCTTTAAACCAAATATTACTAAAAGATTCTTTTTTGATATTCCCTTCTATAAATATATCATCATATAAAGATTCACACCCTTTTACATTGCCTACACTATCAATACCAACTACAGATAATCCAGCATGACATCCTGCCCAATAGTTTATATTCCCTGGTTCCCCTCGTATAAATCTTTCATTTTCATCATAATAACCGATATTATCACCAGTATATATTTTTATTTTTCCTTCATCCCGTTTTTCTTTGATAAAAGAGATTACTTTTTTGATATTTTCTATAGTTATCATTTGATCTCTTCTATCACTAAAATTTCCCATTGGATTTGCAAGTTGGAGTTGCCATATTTTTACATTGTTATCAATAAAAAAGTTATACTGTTCTTCTAAATCTTTGACATTAGTGTTTATAAGAGTTGTGTTAACTCCTATTTTTATATTTTCTTTATTTAAACGGTTTATAGTTTTTATTAGATGGTCAAATGACCTTGGATTGTTTCTTATAGCATTGTGACTTTCTTTCATCCCATCAATAGAAAGTGCGATATTTGATAATCCCGCATATTTTATCTCTTCTACTTGTTTGTCTCCAAATAAATAGCCATTTGTGATAAGATTTACAGTAACATTATTTTGTGTAAATTTGTGTGCTATTTTTTCCCAACCATCATATAAAAAAACTTCACCGCCTATTAGTGTTACATATTCGCAACCTAAGTTTATGAGTTCATCAGCTAATGCTAGTGCTTCCTCATTTGATAATTCATTTTCACGTTCTTTTCCTGCTCTTGAACCACAGTGAGTACAATTCATATTGCATTTTAATGTTAGTTCCCAAACACAATTTTTTGGAATATAAGTAGTTGTCTTCATCATAAGTAATACCTTTTATATAAAAAAGCCGGGATTCCCCGGCTTATATGATTATTTAGGCTGTGCCATATATAAAACTACAATTGGAGAATACCCTTTTATTTGTCCTGAGTTTGCACCAATCACTACAGAATTTCCTAAGTTTGTTCTAAAGTACCAATAAGGTTCTGGTGACTCTGGGTGAGTTAGAGGCCAAGATAAAGTTATCTCTGTAAATTTATCTCCACCATTTTGAGTATGAAAAATATTTATGGCTTCTTCTATATCAATTTTGTATCCATCAAATGGGATAATGCCAAGAGGGCATTTAATAGGAACAGGTTGTGTCATTCCTATTAGTGGTGGTCTTGCTGTATAATATTCATGGCAAGTACCACTTTCATCTCTTACTATAATATTCCATCCTAAAACGTCTTCAACTTTACTTCCAATACCATTTTTTATAACTGCATTTTTTCTTTCTAAACCTATGCATTTTACACCTGTTTTTTCTGCTGCTGTATCTAAATAATTTTTAATTTCTGACATGTTAATTCCTTTTATAAATTTATATTATTTTTTTAGGGAAATATTTCCAAACATATTGCGGATACAAAATTCATAATTTATTTGGCACCTCCTTATTTTGGGTTAGTCATAAATGACTATCAAACATTAGAATTGATATTTTTATCATAATAAGAAAACGTCACATTTGTGTTTCAAAATATAATATTTTTATATATTTTTAAAAATTAATATATCAAGATATTTTTGTTTGTAGGTATTGGGGTTTTAGGATAAAGTTATAAACAATTAAAAGTTTTTTGGGATGATTAAAAAATAAATTATGATAGTTGTATTAGAGAAATAAAGTAGCTATATATTATCTAAAACCTCTTTAGCTTTTTTATACCCCTCATATAAAACAAAATCAAAACTTTTGAAATCAAACAATCTAACCTCAGAGATACTATCTATATTTATAAAAAAATCAGCTCTTTTCTTTGCTCTTCTCATTGCACTTTGCGTTAGTATAAATAGTGACCTTCTATGCAAAACATCTTTTTTGTATGAAAAGTTTTTTTGTAGATTGTTTACATTTACACTTATATTTGGATATTTCATCTTTGAGAGATTTTTATTTGGTAGGTTGTCACTATATCCTCCATCTACATAGTGGGTATCTGCTATTTTCACTGATGAGAAGTATGGTAAGAGACTACATGAAGCGATGGTTGATTTTATTAAGTCATCTTGTGTATGGTATTCTGCTTTTCCTGTTTCTATATTTGTCACACAAATCTCTATTGGTATTTTTTGTTCTTTATCTTTGATAAAAGCTCTTAGTTTTTTTTCTATTTTATTTAGACTAAGGATTGATTGAAATCTAAATTTGAAACTAAACAAGTCCCATTTGTTTATGGTAAAGAAAAACTCTTCTATCTCATCAATTGTAAAACCATATCCATACAGCAAAGCTATAATTGCTCCCCCACTTGTACCAGATATTTTTTTGATTGTATAGTTATTTTCTTCTAGATATTTTATTACTCCCAATGAGGCAGCTGTTCTTATGCCTCCACCTGATAGTGTAAGTGTAATCTCTTTATTTAGTTCTTTTTGTTTTTTTGCCATATCACTTATTTTATTTTTGTTTTTATTCTATCAAAATAAGTTTACAAAATAGGATACAAAACTATAGTACACTTTTTGCATAGTAAAAAATATAAGATAAAAAGGGATAAATTATGTATGAAGCTAAGGAGTGTTTAGAGGAGGATTTTATCATTTTTAATAGTAAGCTTGGTTTACGAGATTTTGTAACTATTGGTGAAGTAGACTTTAAAAACAATCAAGTTTGGCTAGATGAACCATATGAATTTGTAGGTCCTCTTTGTTTAGAAAAGCTTTGTACTATGGGAGAAATAAATTTTGAAGCTTGTATTATAATGTCTCAAGAATATTGGAAAAACAATCAAAGGAGATTACAAAAAGAGTCTTTTGAAAATCAATTAAAATTTCAAAGACAATTTCAAAAAGATATAAATAACCACAATAAAAAAAGAAGGGATTTAGACTATAAAACAGAAAAAGAAAACAGAGAATTACTAGGATTACCTTTAGAAGGAGTTTTAGAAATCTCTCAAATAAAAGCTGCTTTTAAAAAAGTTGCAAAAACTGCCCATCCTGATGTTGGTGGAACTCATGAAATGTTTGTAAAAATAACCAATGCAAAAGATGCTTTAATACAATAAAACTTTCTATAATAGTTATTTAACTACAATCTAAATATAAAAAATCATAAAGGTTTTGATTATGAATATATATCTAAGCTCTGCAACTTTACAATCTTATGAAAATAAAAATAAATCTATGGATTTATTTTATAATCCAATTGTTATATTTGAAGATATAGAGCCTTTTATGATTGAACAATTAAAAGATATCAAATGGAGTGTTTCTTCTTCTCAAATAGGTAATCATGCTTTTGATATTTTGATGATTAAAAACGGTGATATAAAACAAGAAGATAATATTTGTTTTATAGAGTTTAGACTTGCTAAAAAAGAGGTTTCTTTTGAATATGATAATTATCTTTGTGAAGTTGAGTTTAGTGCAAATATTGAAACTTTAGATAGAAATATTATACCAATTAGATATAAATCACTTGCAATAGTAAAAACAAAATGGTCAAAAGGTTTGATATAAACAATAAATTAAATATAAGGTGGAGATATTTTGAATCAAGCAACAGGAAATATTAGATGGATTTTAAGGATAGAGGGATTATTTCTTTTTATTTTATCTTTATATATATACAATTTTTTTGATTATAGTTGGACAATATTTATAATATATTTTTTTGTACCAGATTTATCTATGTTGGCTTATTTGATAAATAAAAAAGTTGGTGCTATCTCTTACAATATTGCCCATTCACTTATCGGAGTTTATATTATATTGGGATTAGGAGTTGTTTTAGATATAGACTTGTACAAGATGGTAGGTTTAATTTGGTTATCTCATATAGGTTTTGATCGCTCTTTAGGGTATGGATTGAAATATGAAGAGGGTTTTACTTTTACCCATCTAGGTAAGATTGGAAAATCTAAATATGAATAAAATAGTATTTTAATACTTATAAATTAAAATACTATTCCTCTATATTTAATAAAGCTTTTATATTTTGAACCAAACCTTTGCTTCTAAAATGTGGCAAAATACTAACTAAAAACTCTTTTCCATGTTCTTGAATATAATCTATGATTAACTCTTTTCTTGAATCTGAGTCTAAAATTAGTTCTTCAACTTTTGTAATATTGTTTGTGTTAACAGCATGTAAAAGTTGAGTAGATGCAGGTATAAATGTCATGTTTTTCTCCAAGATAAATTTGGTGAAATCATGACAAGTTACTACTTATATTTTATTGATTTTTCTGTTTCCAATTTGTAATCAAAATATATAGACCTATTTAAGTGTTATCTTAATTCAAAAGGTGTTTCTTGATAAACACAATAGTTAAGCCAGTTTGCAAACAATAAGTGAGCTGCTGCCCGCCATTTTACGACTGGTTCTTTTGAAGTGTCATTGTTTTTAAAATAGTTTTTAGGGATATGTATATCAAGTCCTTTTTCAACATCTCTAAAATACTCTTTTTGTAATGAATCACTATCATACTCCAAATGTCCACTCATATATACATGTTTTCTATCTTTTGAAGCAACCAAACATACTCCTGATTCTTCCGAATAAAGTAAAAGTTCTAGTTCATCAACTTTGTTTATGTCCTCTTTTAAAACAGTTGTGTATCTTGAGTGTGGAATATATGTTTCATCATTGAACCCTCTTAACAAAGGATTTGTTTTGTTATATAAATCGTGTTCAAATACCCCGAAAGTTTTTTTATCTTGAAGATATTTTTGGATGCCATGATGGTAATATAATCCAGCTTGTGAACCCCAACAAATATGTAGTGTTGAGGTTATATTTGTTTTAGAAAACTCCATAATCTCCACTAACTCATCCCAATATGATACCTCTTCAAAAGGCATAGTTTCTATTGGGGCACCTGTTATTATCAAACCATCAAAGGTGTGTTCTTTTATCTCATCAAAAGTTTTATAAAAACTCTCCAAATGGTCTTCTGAGGTATTCTTTGATTGATAGGTAGCTGTTTTTAAAAGTGTAATCTCTGTTTGTAAAGGTGTATTACCTAACAATCTTAAAAGTTGAGTTTCTGTTTCAATTTTATTTGGCATCAAGTTTAATATTATAATTTTTAAAGGTCTTATATCTTGATGTTTTGCTCTAGTATCATTCATCACAAAGATGTTTTCATTTTGTAAAATTTCAACTGCTGGTAGTTCTTTTGGGATAACTATTGGCATATTATCTCCTTAAATTTTTGAAAGATTATATCATTTATTAATAAAAGGATAGATTTAAAGCCGTAAGAAAGGAAGACAATGAAAATACGGCTTTAAATACAGGTGATTAATACTAAACTGTAAAAATATTAATCAAAACAAATCAAATTCATTTAGTACATGAGTCCAGTATGTAGCTATATGAGTAAAGAATTATATAATGAGCATATGACAATAATATGATATTTTTCTATTTTTATTTGTGATTAGCTATAATTTTCTAAATTTAAAAAGTATGAAATATGAATAAAAAAGATTTTAAGAAGTTTATAAAAAATTTGCCTTTACATGTTGATGTTATGGCTAGGGATAGATATTTTAATTCTGCTGTTTTAGTTCCATTGGTAAAAATCGATAAAGAGTATTATCTATTGTTTCAAAAAAGAGCGGCACATATACGACAAGGTGGAGATATTTGTTTCCCTGGTGGAGGATATGAAGATGAGGATAAATCTTTTAAACATACAGCACTAAGAGAAACAAAAGAGGAATTGGGGATTAAGAAAAAAGATATAAAAATCTTAGGTCAACTTGATACTTATGTAGCTCCAATTGGAGCTTTAATAGAACCTTTTGTTGGAATTGTAAAGAAAAAAGCTGTAGAAAATATGGTTATAGATAAAAATGAAGTTGAAAAAACTATGTTGATACCTATGAAGTTTTTTAAAGAAAATCCTCCACAAGAGTACACTTTGAAGTATGAGGTTCATCCTTATAGTATAAATGAAGATGGCCAAAAAGAGATTCATTTTCCAGTTGAAGAGCTTGGCTTACCAGAAACTTACCAAAAACCTTGGGGACACAAAAGACATAAAGTCTGGGTTTATAAATATGATGGTGAAATTATTTGGGGGATAACAGCAGTTATAATAAATGACCTTCTAAAAAAATATTAGATGGTCATCACACTATAGCTTTCATCTTTTAAAGCTTTAGTTAAAAGTTCACCTGTATGGTTTACTTGGATATTTAAGCTTTCAAGTTTTTCTACTAGATTGTAGTCTTCAACACACACTATACATGCACTCATTTGAACACCTGTATTTTGTATCTCTAATATTTTTTCTTGGATTTCACTATTTTCTAAAAGTTTGATTGATGGACCCCAAAACATTAGATGGCATGTTTTCCAATACTCTCTTTCTAAAACTACAGATGAGTAAAGAAGAGGAAATTTTGTTGCGACTTCTATATCACCACTACTTAAAACGATAAGTAAGTTATCTTTAGACATTTTATTACCTTTATAGTATTATACGAAATATTTTAAATCAAGGAATTATAGTGAATTCAATAATAATAAACGATAAAGAAATATTTCCTTCAAAAGTTGTTTGTATTGGAAGAAATTATATAGAACATATAAAAGAATTAAACAATGAGACTCCAGAAAAACCTGTATTTTTTTTCAAACCTAACTCATCTATAAGCAATAAGTTGATTTTTCCAAAAGATTATGAGAGTTGTCATTATGAAGCTGAAATTTCATTTTTAATTGAAGAAAATAAAATAACGGCAGTAGCATTTGGTCTAGATTTGACTTTAAGAGAGGTTCAAAGTGAACTAAAGAAAAAAGGACTTCCTTGGGAAAGGGCAAAAGCATTTAACAATTCAGCAGTATTTTCGCACTTTGTAAGCTTCAATGGTGATATATCAAAACTAGAAGTAGAACTAAGTATTAATGGGGAATTGAGACAAAAAGGTGGTGTTGAACTTATGATATATAAACCAAATCAAATCATAGAAGAGTTACTTAGTTTTTCTAGTTTTGAAGATGGTGATATTTTGATGACTGGAACACCCAAAGGGGTAGGGGAATTCAAACCAAAAGATGTATTTATTGGAAAAATAATTTATGAAAATGAGATTCTTTGTGAACAAAGATTTGATGTTCTTTAAAGTAAAAAGTTATATTAAAATTTAATTGCTAGCTTTTATTGTTTAGCTAAAATTTCTCAAAGATTTTAATAATCATGAGGGAAAGATGAATTATAACAAATTAACGCCTGAAGAATCATATGTCATAGAAAATAAAGGTACGGAAAGACCTTTTTCTGGAAAATATTATGATTTTTATGAAAAGGGTATTTACATATGTAAAAAATGTGAAAACCCTTTGTATAAATCTGATTCAAAATTTAAATCAGGTTGTGGATGGCCAAGTTTTGATGATGAGATTGAAGGTGCTGTAAAAAGATTGCCTGATAGAGATGGCAGAAGAGTAGAGATTGTTTGTGCAAACTGTGGAGCTCATCTAGGTCATGTTTTTGAAGGGGAAAAATTTACTCCTAAAAATACAAGGCATTGTGTAAATTCTCTTTCTTTGAAGTTTGAAAGTTGTGATAAAACCTGTAAAGACCATGCTGTTGCATATTTTGCAGCTGGATGTTTTTGGGGAGTTGAATATCAATTTGAAAAACAAAAAGGTGTATACTCTGCTGTTTCTGGATATATGGGTGGACATATTGATAATCCAAGTTATAAGCAAGTTTGTACAGGACTAACAGGTCATTTAGAAGTGGTAAAAGTGGTATATGATGAGTGTCAAATCTCTTATCGTGAGTTACTTGAACTATTTTTTGAAATACATAATTTTACTCAAACAGATGGTCAAGGACCAGATATAGGTTCACAATATCTTTCAGCAATATTTTACTTAGATGAGAAACAAAAAGGTTATGCTTTAGAGATAATTGATAAATTAGAAGATATGAACTATAAAGTAGCTACATCTTTACATGAGGCTTCTACTTTTTATGAAGCAGAAGAATACCATCAAGATTATTATACAAAGACAGGAAAAACTCCATACTGTCATACAAGAAAGAAAATATTTTAATCATACTCAATTAACCTAAGGGTTAATTGAGATAATAATTAAATGGTATTGTTAATACCACATCTTTTTGAGGAGCTTTAAATTCTCTTGAAGCTTTTTTTAATATATCTATACTGTTTTGATTTAATATCTCAAATTCAGATCTTTCTGCAATTTTTATATCTTTGAGTTTACCATCTTTTGTGATTATACATTGAATTATAACTCTACCTTCCATTCCTCTTTTTTTAGCTTGATATGGATAATTTTTATATTTTTTTATTGCAGCTATTATATGTGCTAAATTGTTTTTGATATATTTTTGTTGATAATTTTCTCCACTTTTTATACGTTTTTTACTTTCATCTTTTTTGATTGTATTGTTTTCTTCTACTTTTTGAACCTCTTTTTTAATCTCTTTCTTTGGTGGTTTAATCTCCTCTTTTATCTCTTTGGGTATTTTCTTTTCTGGTTTTACTTCTTTAATCTCTTTTTTTATAATCTTTTTCTTTTTTTCGGGTTTTGGGATTTTTTTTATTGGTTTAGGTTTTTTTTCAATTTGTTTTTTTTGCTCTTTTGTATTTGTTTGTTGTTTCTTTTCAGTTTGTTTTTTTATTTGTGTTATTTCATTTATCATATTCATATTTAGAACAATAATCTCTTTTTTCTTTTCCTTTGGAGTTTCAAAATTGATTATTGTTGCAAATACTGACGCATGGATTAATAAAGAGATTATAAAAGCTTTAAAAGAGTAGGTCATCTTTTTAGTTCCGTTACTATTGATATTTTTTCAAGTTTTAACTCTTTGAAGGTGTCAATTACTTGAACAAAAGTTTTAAAAGGTGTGTTTTCATCTGCTCTTAAAGAGATATTTGTATCTTTTGCTAAAGTTGATAAAACCTCTTTTAGATTTTCAAGTTTTATAGAAG
Source organism: Arcobacter sp. (assembly GCA_003252105.1). Taxonomy (GTDB): domain Bacteria; phylum Campylobacterota; class Campylobacteria; order Campylobacterales; family Arcobacteraceae; genus Halarcobacter. The sequence goes on along the minus strand of QKDL01000067.1, from coordinate 21,639 downwards.
TTTTGTCAAAAGTTATATTACCTTTTGCATCTATAATCAACTCTTTTAATTTTAAATCTTTTTGTTCTGTTGTAGTTGATTTTGGTAAAGTTAATTCAATACGACCTTGTGCAATAAATGTTGAAAAAGTTAAAACAATTGCCAATAAAACTAACATAATATCTATAAATGGGATTACATTCATAGAATCAAATTTTTTAATTCTCATTTAAATCTTCCCATTTAGTCATTAGAACTTCTACTTTTCTTGCAAGACCATTATAAATAACAGTTGCAAAAATAGCAACCAAAATACCTATAGCTGTAGCTTTTAGAGCCAAAGCCAATCCAAGCATAACACTACTTGTATCAAAATTTGAGTTTTCAGATATTTTATAAAAAGTTATCATGATTCCACATACTGTACCAAATAAACCTATATAAGGTGCATTTGATGCTATTGTTGAGATAGTAGTCAGATTGTTTGTTAAACTATTTTCTAACTCACCTTTTTTTTCAAATTTTGCAAGATTGATTTTAGATAGGAAAAAATATCTTTCTAGGGCAAACCATAATGTTAAAAAACTCATAAATGCCAAAAGTCCTATTATGCTGTATTCAATATAGAATTTAATTGTATCAATCATTTTTCTCTCCTTATTTCGTGAAATAGACCCAAAATCCACTTTCATCATCTATTATTTCAAACTCTTTTGGATTTAAATTTTTCATAATTTGGGGAAGTTGTTTTTTCTTTGTTTCAAGATTTTCAAATTTTGGATGGTTCCAGTTTGGATTTTTGTTTTTCATTGTATTTATTATTTGTTCATGAAGTTTTTTATTACCAAAACCTCCACCAATGTAAGCACTTGCTCCAATTTTTAAAATACGATATATCTCTTCATAAGCTTTTTGCCAATCTTCCCAAAAACCAAAAGAACCTCTACTTATAACTAAATCAATACTTTGACTATCACATACTATATCATGTATATCTCCCATAATAAAAGAGCTTCTTTTTTCTAACTCTTCTTGTTGAGTATATTTTTGAGATAGTTCTAACATCTGTTCTGATTGGTCATAAAAAAGAATATCCATTTGGGTAATTTTCGCAAATGCCCTTCCTAATGCTCCTGTTCCACAACCAGCATCAAGACATTTGCCAGATTTTATTTGCGTTTTATCTACTATTTGTTGAGCTATGACAGGATAAATAGGAGCAAATACCTCTTTTACTATATTGTCAAACTCTTTTGGATTGGTTTTTCTTTTTTTCATTAGTTATCCTCTAAAATATCGTTTATTTGTTTTGGGCTTAAAGATACATTTAAAAATAGTTTATAAAATCTTTTCATCTCCTCTTTTATATCTAGTGAATAATGTTCTGGATATAATTTTGTCATAAGCCACTGTAGACCTAAAACTCTCATAAAAGATGGAGGTCTATCAAACCAGTTAAAAGGTTTTTTGGGAATTAAATAAACTTTATTATTTTTTACTGCATTGATATTTTTCCATGTAGGTAAATCTTTTATTTTTTCATAAAATATTTTTTCTTGAATAAAAATAATATCAGGGTTATATTGCATAACTTTTTCCATTGAGATTTTTTCTAAACCTTTATGTCTTGAGGTTTGACATCTATGCATATTTACATCACCTGCTATTTTTAATAACTCCACATGTATCGAATCATCACACTCTGTAGCTAATCCATCAACCCCTTCAGCATAATAAACTTTAGGACGTTTCTTAGAAGGGATGGTTTCTACAGTTTTTTCTACTTTGTCTAATACTTTTTGTATATAAGAAGATAGTTCTTGACCATGCTCTTTTTTATCTAATAGTTCACCTAAAAAATTAAATATTTTAGGGTAGTCAAACATTGATTCTTCTTTTACATATACAATAGGAGTATTTAACACTTTAAGTCGTTCTTCCTCTTTCTTAGTAATCTCATTTTTATGTGACCACATTATGATTAATTCTGGATGATGAGATAAAAGAACCTCTAAGTTAGCACTTTTACCTGTACCAAATACTCTACCAATTGTTGGTAGAGATTCCATTCTTTTATCAAGGTAAGGATAGTTTTCCTCTTTTATGGAGAAAATCCATCCCACTAATAATGAAGGGTCTATAGAATATAAAGCATATGAACCATAAGGTGAGGGTGCATAAACTTTTTTAATTGAAGTGGGTATCTCAACTTTTCTATTAAACATATCTTCAACAATTTTTGTTTGAGCATTTAAAAAACTAATCAACATAATGTTTAAAATAAGAATAAATTTTTTCATGTGATTCCTTAGAATTTAAATGCCAACTCAGCACCAAAAGTTCTACCTCTATCAAAATAGTATCCAGTAGTGTATTTTGTTGCATATTGGTCATCAGTAATATTTCTTCCATAAATTTTAAATGTAGCATTTAGACCATTTATAATAAACTCTTTAGAGATATTTGCATCAACTCTAAAATAATCTCCTAAATTTACATCTGTAGAAACACCCATTGCACTTGTTGAACTAGTATAAGCACTAGCTTTTTTAGCTGAAATATTAAAAGTATATTTTTCATATCTATGACTTAAAAGTGCAGTATAAAGATCTTCAGGTGTTGATACGCCAATATTATCAACATTGTCTGTAATATTGTCAAGCATTTTTGTATAAGAAAGTTTATATGTGGTAGCTTTATTTATTGTACCTCTTACTGTTAGTTCTAAACCTTTTCGTTTAGAGTCTGAAGCAGTATAATAATAGTGCTCTTCATTGTCCATTGGGTCAATATATGTATTTGTAGATGGCACTTTTTCATTTTCTATATCAACATCAAAATAAGTTATCATAGTATTAAAAGCTTTAGAGTAATTGCCTTCTACACCAATCTCCCAACGGTTTTGACTCTCTTCTCCTAAAGATTCGCCATCTTGTGTGATTAGATTAAAATCACCTCCACCACCTTCATTGGCTTTTAGATATCTTGCATTTATTTTATGTTTATCATCGATTTTATAAAGTGCACCAAGAGAAAAAACTTCTGCTGGGGCTAAACTTACATCATTGTTGGCATTTAGATTATCTAAAAATTGTGATTCAGTTCTTGATGAAGATGAGTGGTCAATCTCTTTTTGGTCTCTTCTATATCCTGCACTAAGTATTAAACTATCATTTAATAAAGATTGCTCAACTGAAATAGCATAGCCATATACAGTTGTTTCATAATCATTATATCTAGTTGAAAGATTTGCACCTGAACCTTCACTATGTGTAAGTTGTCCTCCCACTTGTACTAAAGTATCATTAAACTGTGCATTGTGTCTTAAAGAATATGTTTGAGTTTTTTCTTCATAATACCCTTCATAACTTGAGTGTTCAGTTTGTTGATATTTTAAGTTAGAAAGGCTAAAGAGTGTTGTTTGAGTTTCATTCCAAATATAACTTCCATCAAGGGAGAAAAGTGTAGTTTTTAAGGGGTCGTAATACCATTCAACACTACTGATATTTCCTAGGGTATCAACACCTTTTTGCATCTCAAATTTACCTTCATCTTTATATCCCATAAGATTTAAGTTTAATTTTCCTACTGATATTCCACCATTTATCATACCTGAACGACCATCATTCCCATCAAACCAGTCATTGTTACTTGGTCTGTCAAACCTATTTAACATCCCTCCTATATATCCCGAATAGTTTTTATCATAAAATGTTGTACCTGCATAGATAGTTTGTCCATTTGCACTAGGGTGACCTTCTGCTTTTTCCCAAAATGTTGATAAAATACCTTCTGTTTTTTTAGGTTGTTTTGTTCTTATTATGATGAAACCTATATTTGTACCAGATCCACTATTTGAAGCTCCTATTTCAATACTTGGAGCAAGGGTAAGAGTAGTTGAACTTTTTACTACTTGAATCTCCTCTATTGCTGCCATTGGAAGTTTATACAAAATTCTGTTAGCTGCTTGTGGTAGTATCGCTCCATCAAGTATATAAGTAACATTTCCTCCACCTCTCATATTTACAAAATATGGATGTTTTCTACCTTGATATGTAAAATCAAGACCTGTTGTTTTATTTAACAAATCAAAAATATCTTTTGGATTTTGTTCCTCTATATCTTTTTGTGTGATTACTTCTGTTCCAAATTGGGCAGTTTTTTCTATCCTATAAAGATTTTTTGTACTATCTATATTTAAATCTTCTCTACTCTCATATAAGCTATCTTCAATATTAATAGGCTCAATTGATACATTTGTTTGTTCATTTGCTATTAAAGTTGTATTTGATAAAACAAGTATTGAGCTAATACTTAATGTAACTTGTTTTAAATATTTATATTTCATTCTTATTTCCCTCATTTTATAAATTGAATATCTATATCAACTAAATCATAAACATGTCTAGGACCTGTTACAAAATCTTTTTTTGAATACAAAGAGAAACTATCATTTTCCCAAACAACTAATACATTGTTTCCAATCTCTGTATTAAACAATTCGTTATAACTAAAAGCTACTGCATATTTATCACTAGCTTTTGCCAATACAACTACTTGATTTAGCTTTTTTTTATTTTTGATATCTATTTGTGCATTTTGGATAAGTTGCATTAGTAAAACACCTTTTAACTCTTTTGGTTTTTGTTTTACCTCTCCTGTATTACACACAACAGAGATATCTTTTATATTTGTTTGTTTTATTTGTTCAAATTGCTTTTTGTTTAATTCATATGGTTTTTGTACTGCACCATGGACTTTTAAGCTATAAGCAAAAATGTGTAAACTACTAAAAAGTATAATTAATAAAATTTTCATAGATATTCCCCTATACATTCTTCTATATTTTTTTGATTTATTTCCTCTTTTATGGGTCGTAAAATCAGATGAAAAACTCCAATTGATTTAAAATAATCTAATTTTGTTTTTATCTCTTCTTTAGAACCTATTAAACTCTCGTCAAATATTTTTTCATCTAACTCTTTTGGCTCATGATATTTATTGAATTTTGAAACCAAAAGTCTATTTTTTTCCATATTTTCTTTAATTCTTTTTATGGTTTTTTCTTTATTTAGTGTTATTGCAAACATTCTAGAAAGTATTATTTTTGGAGCTTGTTTTTTATGATGATATTTTTTATAAATATTTATCATCTCATCTATTTGTGTTAAACTCCATTTGTGTCCTGCCATTAAAGGAAGATTATTTAATGCTGCATAGATAATCACCCCCTCATTTAGTGAAGCAATTGAAAACTCTACTTCATAATCAAATTTTGGAGAGATATTTATAGCTTTACTATTTAACTCAATAGTTTCATTTCTTGAGAGTTTGATTACTGAATCAATAGTAGAAATCAATCTTTTTCTTGCACTATTTGCAGATAGATTCAAATGGGAGTTTTTAACTTCACTCCTTCCACCTTTTGCACCACCTATGTAAATTTTTCTTTTTGAAAAATTGCTTAGCATAGAGATTGCTTCTGTAATATATACAGGATCGTAAAGACTTAGTAAAAGTGTAGCAATACCCAAATCTTTATTTGTATAAGAAACCAAATGGTTTAAAATCATTAATGGATTTGAGTTTATTCTTATAGGGCTATAGTGGTGTTCAGTAACCCAGATTGTATCAATAACCTTATCAAAAATATTGATAAGGTTTAATTGATTATTTAGTGTTGTTTGAAAATCTTTTTCAAACTCAAACAATAATAAAAGTCCAAACTTCATAATTTGCCTTAAAATGTATATTTTAAATTAGCAAAGAATTCTCTTCCTGGTTCTGGAAAACCTTTGTCATATTCGTAGTTTTTATCAAAAAGGTTTTTTATACCTGCTTCAAAAGTAAAATCTTTATAGTTATAGATTAGTTTTGTATCAACCTTTGCAAAATTTCCTGTTTTGTAGTAAACACCATTGTTTTGTGAAAATTGACCCGTTTGATATGTTAAGTTTGCATAATATGCAAGGTTGCTACTAATATTATATTTTCCATAAATAAAACTAGCGTGTCTAGGGATACCTGTTCTTTGAACGTCTGTGTCATTTTTATCTTTTATATCAATATAAGTGTAGTTTGCTCCAAATTCACTATCTTGCATATAATAGTTTGCTTCAAGTTCAAAACCTGAATGTCTAAAGTCTCCAACATTTTGGTTTTGATCTAAATCTGAAACTGTTATACTTTCAATTGCATCTTTTATATCAATCAAAAATGTATTTACTTTAAAATTAAAATCAGGAGTAAGCATATTTGAATAAGAGATTTCATAATGTGTTGCTTTTTCTGCTTCTAAATCTGGATTAGGGATTGCAGTTCCTAATCTTCTTGAGTATCTCTCTTTCATAGTTGCTAAGTGCGTTTTTCTTGAAATAGTAAAACTTGTTTGTTGTTTTTTATCAATATTGTAAAATAAACCAATTTGTGGATTCCAGCTATCTTGTGTGTCCCCCATACTAACAGGAGCACTGTTTGTATCCCAAAGTTTTTTTGGTTTTAATCTATCATAACTCACACCTGTGATAAGAGATAAATCATCAGTAATAGAGTAAATATCTTCTAATCCTATAGATATTGTTTCATCTTCATAATCTTCATCCAATGCACCACTATCATAAGCTCTATGAACATCTTTTTTATAACTTAAAGAGGTTTTTATCTCATTTGATTCAAATTTAGTACCAAACTCAACTGAACCTCCTAAACTATAATCATCATAATTACTATCAAAGGCATATGGTTTTGCTTGTGTTGTATAAGTTATATCATCATAACTTAATAAAGAGTTTTCATATATATCTTTGTATAATCTAGTTTTTAAATAACTATTTCCAAATTGATTATTTGAAAGAAAATATAAGCTTTCTCTATCCCAATAAGGCCAATCCCAATATTTAGCTTTACTATATGTAGTATCAGTTACAGGAGGTTGACCTTTTTTACCATGTTGTTTTGCATAAACAAGTGCATATTCACTGTTTTCATCAGGAGTTATACCAATTTTTATACTACCTTTTACATCTTTTGTAGATGAATGAACTCTTTCATCTGAAGTTTGAGTTGATGTGTATTCAAAGTCATCAGATAGATTAAAGTGGTCTTTATCTTTTATACTACCTGAAAATTGAACATAATAATCTTTTTGATTTGTACCAACATTAAAGATTGTTTTATAAGCATTTGAACTTAAATCATCATCAAAAGATAAACCAAAACTAATATCTCCTTCAAGCTCTTTAGTTGGTTTTTTTGATACAAGATTGATTACACCAGCCATAGTATTAGCTCCATATGTAACTGATGAAAAACCTTTTGAAATAGAGATATTTGATAAATCTGCAGTTAAAAATCTAGAATAATCAAAATTTCCATCGTATGGAACAGAAATAGGGATACCATCCATATAAACTGAAACTCTTCTAGAATCAAAACCTCTAATTGATATAGTTGATTCGTTTCTTCCTCCAAAATTTGAAAGATAAACACCAGATGCACTTTGTAAAGCTTGAGCAATATCATCTTGTGAGTGTAAAGAAAACTCTTCGCTATACATTTGAACATTGTTTTGTTGTTCAATACTATCACTAATATCAATCTGTCCTAGGCTAAATTGTTCAGTTTCACTTGCATGCAAGATTGATGCTAAACATATTGAATATATAAATTTCTTTTTCATTTTGTTTCCTTTTTATGTGTGTGTTTAAAATTTTAGATTTAATGCTAAAGAACCATTTATTCCAGCCTCATTTGGTATATAATAAGCTGTTGAAGAGGCTTTGCTTAAGTGTTCTTTATAGTTTTTATCAAAGATATTATTTAATTCAAAAGATAAGCTTGCACTTTTAAATACAGAAAATTTACCAAATTTATAAGCAATAGAAGCATTAGTTAATCCATATCCTGAAGTCTGTTTTTCTCCATTGATACTTGAGATTCTGTCTTGTTTTGATACAAACTCTTGTTCTATACTCCAATTTAAACCTTTTGGTTTAATTTCAGAAATAGATAAAGTTAATTTTTGAGGAGCAATATAAGCTAAAGGTTGATTATGCTCTTTATTCTCACCTTTTGTATAGGTATAAGTTGCTTGTGCATAAATAGTTTGTGTTAAATTAAAACCTAAAAGTGCTTCAAGACCATATATTTGGGCATCATCTAAATTGATATATTGTTTTATTGGAAGATTTGTAGTTGTTGTATAACCTGTATTAACCAATTCAATATAATCTTTGTATTTTTGGTAGTAAACTGCTGTAGAGTAGTTAAATTTTGAGATTTGACCATCAACTCCCAAATCTATTCCATAAACTTTTTCATTTTTTAAATCTTGGTTTGGTATTTGAGAACCATTACTTGGATTATTTGCATATTGTTCATTAAAATATGGTGTTCTTGTTGCATTTGATAATTTTATATAAGGGATAAACGCAGCTGAAAACTCATAACCTGCTGTTGCACTTATAGATAATAGATTATCTTTTTCATTTGTATCATCTTTTATAATCTCACCCATCAACTCATCAGGAATAAGTCCATCATTTGTATATTTAGCTGTATTTATATTTGATGTTACATCTCTTTTTACATGTTCATACCCTAATGCTAAATTAAAAAATGCTTTATCTAAATATATATCATCTGATACACCTAACATATAAGATTCTATTTCCCCTTGTGTTATCCCAAAAGCACTTTGCCAAGGTGTCCAAGTTCCATTAAGATATTGTCTAACTCCATTGCTAATGTCCATTTTAGAATATTTTGTAGAAAACTCTAAATTGTGATTATCTAGGGTTTTATTTACAGATATTTTTAAACCTTTTGTTTGACTATCTCTAAAAAGTTCTTGTTGATTTGGATTTGTTGCCTCTTTTTTTACATTATAATCGTAGTGTGAGTCATTGTTAAAATATTGAATATCCAAGTTTTTAAATTCACCAATTTTTTCTTTTCTAAATCCAATAAAATAAGTTTTTGACTCATCATTTGGTCTATCATAATAGGTCCAAGTATTGTTTAATGGGTTTAACCATCTAGAGTAAGGATCACTAGAATCTGCTTCATCTTTCATATATCTACCATAAAAATAACTATCTGATGAGGTTTTAACTGCTAACATTCCATTATAATTTTTAGTATCATATTCTGAGTGTAGAACCTCTTCATTTGCACCATTTTCATAATTGTTATAATCACTTAATCCACCACTAAGAGATAAACTAATTAAATCATTGTATAAGTTTGTTCCCAAAGAGCTAGAGTAACCATCTTTTGAAAGAAATGAACTTTTGGCATTTGCAAATCCAGAGATTTTGAACTCAGAATTGTCGTTAAATAATGGATCTTTAAACTTTACTACAACTGCACCACTCATTGCACCCATACCAAGTTTTGCTCCATTTGCTCCTCTATATACATCTATTTGTGCAATATCACTTAAACCAAAAATATTTGTAGAGTCATCATGCCCCGCATTTATTCTCATCCCTTCTAAAAATACTGGAACCCCTTTGTTTCCTCTACCTCTTATATATGGTTCAGATGAGTATTCACTAGATTTTTTAAATTCTACATAAAACTGTTTTTTTAAAGTTTCATTTATAGAACTAGCTTGAATATCATCTTCAACATTGATTGTAGTTTTGGTATTACTTAATGTTTGTTCTAATATTGATTTATCATGTATATCAATATCTGCAACTTTAACCTCTTGTGCATAAGAGAGTAAACAAATATTAATTGCTACTAAAGATAGTTTTATTTTCATTGTCTCGTCCTTGTGTTATATATTTAGTATTTGATTTATTTGTTGTTGAGATAACTCTTTTCCCATAAATTTTTTATAGAATTTTTTAGTTTCATCAAACATATTTATATCTTTAAATTGTTCTGGATAAGCCTTTTTTGCAACCCATAAAATAGTTAAAACTTGCTCAGGAGTATAGTGTGTCCAAAAATGAGCACCCATAGGAACTGCAAAAACATTTTTGTTTTTTACTGCTTTTAAGTCTTTAAATTTTGGATTGTTATATGCTAGTTTTAAATCTTTTTTACCCCAAACAAACAGATAGTCTGGATTTAAAACAAAAAGTTTTTCCATATCAATTGATACATGTTCTTTTGTAATATGTTTTGATGCAGCACTTACTCCTGCTTTTTCAAAAATAGTATTTGCAGTTGTTACCATAGGCATCGATAAATTATCTAGTCTAAGATATAAAGCAGTTTTTTTATTTTTTATATTAGTTGTTTTATCTTTAACAAGATTTTCAATCTTTTCATAATAATTTAGGTACTCTTTTGCATGGTTTTCCATGCCAAAGAGTTGACCCAGAAAACTCATACTATTTTTTATACTATTTTCTCCATGCCAATTTATAACAGCTGTTTTATAACCTCTATTTTCCAAATTTTTAGCACTAATTGGATTATTTACTAAAGCAATATCAAATTTTGTAAGTGCAAGTTTCTCAAATAAAGGTGTCCATGTAGGTGGATTTGATGAAACTTGTGGAAGCTCAAAAAGTTTTGGCATAAACCATTGTTGATGTTTCCAAAATGGCATCTTTCTTAATCTTTCATTTTCGATTCCATTTTGAATAATATCTGCCTTTTTAAAAGCAAATAAAAAAGCATTTATAGCAGGAGTCCCACCAACACTTACAATATTTTCAATCTTTTGAGGCACAATAATAGTTCTATTTGCCATATCTACTATTTGTTTTTCTTTTGCCATGGCAAAACTGTTTACCATAAAAACAAAAAGTATTGTAAATAAAATATCAGACTTTTTCATGATTAGAACTTATATACCATACTAATTACAGCTGAAAAAGGTGCACCTTGATAATAAGAAGTTGAACCAGTTCTTGTATCATCAAGACTATTTTTTACAACACCAACATATTTTTTATTAAAAATGTTTTGTAAAGCTAGAGATATTTCAATTTTGTCTTTTTTTAGTACATATTTAGAGTTTAAATCAAAAACAGTATATGCATCAACTTTCTCGTTATTTTCAGCATCTCCATATCTTTTTCCAACAAATCTTGCAAGAGGAGTGATGGTAAAATCTTTATATTTTAAGTTTACTCCAATTTTACCACCAACTTTTGCTACATCAGGAATTTGATTACCTTTTGCATTTAAATAGCTATTTGTTGCCAATAAAATATTATCATCAAACTCAAAATTGTTGTAATACATAGAAGCAAATATTGAAGAGTTCTCAGATAGTTTATAGTTAGTCTCTATCTCAGCTCCCATAGATGTAGCTTCAGCATTACTTTTATAATAACTTAGATTAATGTTTGAGTCATAAACAGTAACTTGTTTATTTTTATATTTACCATAAAAAAGGGTATTTTTAATAGTAAAGTTATCTTTTGAATATTGAGTAAAAAACTCTATATTATCAGAAGTTTCAAGTTTTAATTCATCCCATAAATCTTGTAAACTTATACCAGCAGCTTGAAATGTTGAGACATTTGAATTATAAACTGACCAAAGGGGACCTTGCCAAGGATTTGCATAGTTTCTTGCATATCCACCACCAATTTTCCAATTTGAGTTAAGTGTATGTTCTAACATAAGACTTGGCAAAAGTTCATTTGAACTACTAGAACTAACTTCCATACCAGTTTTTACTCCATTAGTTGCACTCATCGCTTCATCATATGATAAATCTGTTAATCCAGAAGTGTTATAGCCTGTAACAGCAGGGAAATCAAACATTAGATATCTTAATCCAGCATTTACATAAGTATCTCCAAAGGTTTTTTCATAACCAATGTATGGAGAGTTTGATACTCTGTCATCAATATCTGTAAGCATTCCTGTAGAGGCATATTTTAAACTACCATCTGCTTGGATACTATAAATTTTCATAAGTTGAGGAGGTGGAGTAGATTGCATTTGTTGATACCACCAGCCTCCATATAGATTTCCACCTGCTAATGGATGTTCCAATGAAAGATTTATACCATATGCCTCTTGTTCTATTTTCATCTGTTTTACTATACCTTTAGAAGCATCACCTTGGTATCTAGTACCTTCACTTCCAAAAGTATATGGTTTTATTTTTATAGAGGTATCACCAATTTTTCCATTCAATGAAGAGTAGATAAAATACTCATGAAAATCTTGTTTGTTAAAGTCATAATATAGAGCATCCTCAAATTTATTTCCAGTAATTGAAGTGTTGTAATCTAACTTATAGTTTTCACTTAGATTTTGTATTTGTGAATATGATAAAGGCATATATTCATCTCTATTAAAACTATTATAAGTACCAAAAAGTTCCATATCAAAGTTATCAGAGATATCAACTGTTGTCATAGCTTCAATATTTTTTCTTTTTATATCACCTTCACCTTTGTATTTGTCATTTTCCATTGCAGAAGTTGAAATAAATAGTTTAACTTTGTCATTTATTTTTCCACTATCAAGTCTTATATGTGCTTTTTTGAAACTATCTGTTCCTGCACCTAGTGATAGAGTTGCACCTGCTTTATCTTTTGGTTTTAAAATTGATAAATCTAGTGAACCAGATGTAGTACCTAATCCCAAACCTTTATTAGCAGGAGTAAGTCCTGTTGTAAACTCTGCTTGTGTTAAGTTTTCTTTATCTACAATATATCCTGTACCACCATTTCCAACATTTACCCCAAAAGGAACACCTTCAATAGTTGAACTTAATCTACTAAATGTATCTCCTAATTGTCCCCGAACTCTTAGAATATTTTGATCAACTGTAAGTGCATATGGGTCATGGGTCTCTATGTTTACGGAAGGTAATAGTTGTAAACTTTTGAAATAGTTTGTAGAACTTGTCCCTTGTAAAGACTCTAGTAAATCTTTATTTATGATTTTGCTTTGATTTGTATCGTTTAAATCATAAAAATAGTTTAAACTAGTCCCTTTTATATCTATTGGTTCTAGTTGTATATTCTCCTCTTGTGCTAGCAATAAACTGCTTGAATAGCTTATTAGTAAGATAGATAAGCCTTTTTTCATTTCTTCTCCTTGTGCATTATGTATTTAAGTATATAACGATAGATAAAAAAATTTAGATGGCTAAACAGATTTTTCTATCATGTATATTTGTGATTTTTGATTCAATTTTATAAACTGTTTCTATATTCTCCTCTTTGATTATTGTATGAGGGTCACCTTTATCTAAGATTTTCCCTTCATTTAAAAATATTGCCTCATTTGATACAAAAAATACATGATCTGGATAATGGCTAGTTTTTATAAATGTTAAATCTTTTTGTGATAACTCTTTTATTTTATTCAAAAGTTTGTATTGGTTTCCAAAATCTAACCCATTTACAGGCTCATCCATAATAAATATGTCAGCTTGTTGGGCTATTGCTCTTGCTATTAGAACTAGTTGTCTTTGTCCGCCACTAAGAGTTGTGTATATCTCATCTTTTAGATCTTGTATCCCTAAAACCTCTAAAGCTTCCATAGATATTTTTTTATCTTCTTCATTGTAGTTTGAAAATAAAGACTTATATGGCATTCTTCCCATCATAACTACATCTTTAACCAAATATCCAAAGGCTCCATCATGTATTTGTGGAATATAAGCTACTCTTTGAAAAAATTTTTTTGGTTTGATTTTTGATATTGGCGTATTATTAAAATATACCTCACCTTTTGAAGGTTTTAAAAATCCTAATAATATTTTTAATAAAGTGGTTTTTCCACAACCATTTGGACCTAAGATTGAGATAATATCAGATGAGTTAATCTCAAAATCTAAACCTTTTAGAATCTTTTTTTTACCATATGAAAACTCTAAATCTTCAACTCTAAACATCAACCCCATCCTTTTTTTACATTTTTAAGTGCATAAGCAAAAAATGGAATACCAATAAGTGAAGTTAATATACCTATAGGTATCTCTACACTAAATAGTGTTCTTGATACATTATCAATTATAAGAAGATAAATTGCTCCAAGAAGTGCTGATATTGGCACAATGATTATATTATTTGAACCAAACAATAATCTTGCAATATGGGGAATAACTAATCCAACCCAACCAATCATTCCTGCTAATACAACTGTAAAAGCACTTATAAATGTAGCTATTAAGATAATTGTAAATCTCATCAGTTTTACATTTACACCTAAACTTTTAGCTTCTTCATCGCCTAAACTTAAGATATTAAGATATTTTGATAAAAATATCATCAAAAATATACCTAATAAAATAGGGATTGTAACTATATAAATTGTTTGTTTATCAATCAAAGCTAAACTTCCCATAAGCCAATAAACAATAGCTGGTAATTCATCATATGGGTCAGCCATATATTTTGTAATAGATAACATCGAACTAAAAAAAGCTGAACTTACTACTCCCCCTAATATCAAAAGGATTAATTGATTTTGTTTATTAAACATAGAAATAAATAAAGCTATAAATACAGCCAATATTCCAAACATAAATGATGAAGCTTGGATTAGTAAGAACTCTTTAAAAAATATCATCCCCAAAGCAGCTCCAAAAGAAGCGCCTGAAAGTACACCAAGTATTCCTGGTGAAACTAAAGGGTTTTTAAACATAGATTGAAAAGCTACACCAGAGATTGCTAGAGAAGCTCCAATTAAAATTGATGCAATAACTCTTGGAAATCTTATTTCGATAATTACATTTTGCATCACTTGTGAATTTTCTATTGAACTAAAGCCTAGTTTAAATAGAAAAAAATTGATAATTTGATTAATAGATAAGTCATATTGTCCTAATGATAATGAAAAAATAGACAATAAAATAAGTAATAATAATAGTACTAAAATCGATTTCATACTACAAACTTTTTAAAATTTCATTTGAAAAAAGTTTTAAAGATTGTTTGTTTTTTTCTAATTCATTTGAAATCGGTTTTAATGCTAAGTTTGTTATTCCTAACTCTTTTAATTGATTGATTTTTTCTAAACAGGTTTTTTTATCTCCTATTATTCCATTTTCTATCCAATAGTTTTCATCATAAAAAATAGGACTAGAGATACCTTGTTGCTCCATTTGCTCTCTAAACCTTTTTAAAGCTGGCAGTGCTTCATCTATAGCTTCATCATTACTACTTGCCATATAAAAACCTCTTGAACACATTAATCTTGGAGGATTATTTTGTTTATGGGCGTTTTTGTATTGTTCAATCATTTTTTTTATAATATCTGTAGACCATAAATGAGCAACCATAAGTCCCAAATCTCTTTGGGCTGCAAAACTTATAGATGTTTCATCTTTAGAAGCTATAAATGTCGGAATATTGCCAATAGGTTTTGGGAATACAGCACTATCATCTTTTAGATATGAGAATATTTCATCTAGGTCTCGTAACATATGTTCGCGCGAGTTTTCAAAATCAAATAATTCGTTTTGTTTGTTGAAGGGACCACCTTTTGCAACGCCAAAATTAAATCTATTGTTACTGAGTATATTTAGTGTCGCAACTGCCTCAGCAACTATGATTGGGTTGTAAATAGGAGTTAGTATGGAAGCTGTACCAACTCTTATTTTTTTTGTTGTTGCAATGATATATGCCATAAGAGTCATAATTGATGAACTTAAACTAAATTTATTAAAATGGTGTTCCGTAATCCATACTTCGTCTAAACCTAATTGTTCACCTAGCATAATCATTTCATGTTGATTTTCAAAAGCTTTTGTAAAATTGTCACCCCAATTCTCATATAAAAGCATTAATCCTATATTCATCTTCTACCTACTTGCAATTTTTCGTTATGTATTGTAATATATAGCGATGAAAAAGTCAACAGCAATATAAATAAAAAATGTATAAAAATTATACATTTTTAAGAAAAAAGGAGTAAAAATGAGGACGTTAGTGTTTTTTATGTTGATTATTGGCAGTGTTTATGCACAATCTAGTTTAAAAGTTTTTGGTGCTTCACCACCTGCAACATACTTTTTGTATTCAATTGATCCACAAGTTATAGCAGGAAGAAACTATGCTTTTAGAGATAAAGAGTTGCAATATCTAAATAAAGATATAAACAATTTACCTATTATTGGAGGATGGTTTGGACAAGGAAAAACACCAAACTTTGAAACTTTGATAAAAGTGAATCCAGATTTGATTATTACTTGGAACTATAACAACAGTTTTAAAAAAGTTGATGATAAGTTACACAGTTTGGGGTTTAAAACTTTTAGTATAAATATTGATTCTTTAAATGATTATATAAAAGCATATAAAGATGTTGGTGAGATTTTGCATATGCAAAGTAGGGCAGAAATACTTTCTAATTATGTTGTAAATACTATGAAAGAGTTAGAAGTCTTGAAAAAAAAGGTCTCAACAAAAAAAACAGTTTATTATGCTGAGGGGATAGATGGTTTACAAACAGAGTGTAACAACTCGATTCATGCAGATTTGATTGAATATATAGCAGCTTACAATCCCCATAGATGTGAAAATAAAACAGGCTTTGGCAGAGATAGAATCACTTTAGAAAATTTGATGATCTACAATCCTGATATTATTATTACACAAGAGAAAAACTTTTTTGATAATGTATACAAAAATGAAAAATTGCAACATATAAAAGCAGTAAAAAATAAAAAAGTATATTTTATACCTAAATCACCATTTAGTTGGTTTGATAGACCACCTTCATTTATGAAAGTTTTAGGTGCACAATGGTTAGGAAACTTGGTTTACAAAGATATTTATAACATAGATATAAATCAAAGAATTAAAGAGTTTTACAAACTATTTTTAAATGTATCATTGACAAATGATGAAGTAAAAAATTTATTAGAAGGAAAATAATTATGGAAAAATTTTGGGATTTTAAATCAAAAAACTATCCAACAGCAATGGATGAATATGGTTTAGTTACACCAACTAAAGTATTAACAAAAGTAAAAGATTTTGGAGTAGATTTTAAATCTAAAAGTGTTTTAGATATAGGTTGTGGGACAGGATTATACAGCTCAATTATCTCAAAAGAAGCAGATAATATATTAGGTGTAGATATATCAAGTGGCATGTTAGGAAGATTTGAAGAGTTTATACAACTAAATCAAATAAAAAATATTGAGCTAAAAAAAACTGATTTTAAAGAGTTTGATGCAAAAGAACAATATGATATTGTACTTTGTGCTATGACCCCTGCAATAAGCTCTTTTAGTGATTTAGATATTATGATAGATTTAGCAAAAGAAAGTTGTATATATGTTTCTTTTTCAAAAGATAGACATAGCCCAATTATGGATGATATCCTCACAAAATTGGGATATCCAAATAAGATGAAAAATAAATTTTTTGATACTAAAGAGTATATAAACTCTTTAGGATACGAGACAAAAGAGGAGTTTTTTGAACATAATTGGTCACAAGAGGGAACTTTGGATGAAATAGCAAATGATGTCTTACAACATTTAAGTTTAAGGGATATAAAAATTGATATTTCCAAAATTAAAGAGTTATTAAAGGATTATGAAAATGATGGGAAAATAATAAGAGAAACTTTTTCAACTATTGGAGTATTGGTTTGGGATAAAAATTAAGAAGATACATAAGTATCTTCTTAAAAAGAGCCTTTTGTAATCTCTTGTAACTTTTCATCTGTTAAATTTTTATGAAAAAATAGTTTATAAAAATCTTTTATCTCTTGATTTATATCTTTTTTATAATATTGTGGATAGATAAGTGAACTTAACCAATGAATACCTAAAACTCTCATAAATGAAGGTGGTCTATCAATCCAGTTAAAAGGGGTTCTTGGTACTAAAAAAACCTTTTTTTGTTTTACTGCATCTAACATTTTCCATTTTACACTTGTAAATATATTTTTATAAAATTTTGGTGATTGAACTATTATAAAATCTGGATTAGCTTTTAAGATTGTTTCAAAACTAAGAGATTCCATACCCATGATATCTTTTTGTAAACATTCATATATATTTTTAGCCTTTATAAATCTAAATTGACTCGTATGAAAAGAGTTAGAACAATCACTTTGTAAACCACTCGCCCCTTGAGCATAATAAAATGTTTTTTGATTTGATTCATTTATATTTGAAGAGATATCTTTTATATAATCAAGACTTGATTTAGCATAATTAGATAACTCCTTACCTCTAGTTGGCATATCAAATAATGTTCCTAAAAAATTAAATGTTTCTGGCATTTTTTCTAAGTTATCAGCATCAACCATTACAATTGGGATATTAACTTTTTTTAGACTTTTATTTACTTTTTTTAATAAAAAGTCATTTTTCCAAGCTAAAATCATTTGGGCATTTACACTTAAAAGTTTTTCAATACTTGCACCTTTTTGATTTCCATGCCAACCACCTAATATTGGAAGGTTCATAAAATCTTCTCCAACATACTCTTTTGAAGTAAAATTGTTTTGATTGTATGCAGGAAAATTTAGACCTACTAAAAGTTTAGGATTATATAGTGAAACTAAAAATGTAGTAGGAGGAGCTGAACCAAAAACTCTTTCGATTTTATCTGGGAGAGTTATCATGTCTCCACTCATATCAGTAATATTTTTTGAAAATAGATTTGATAAATTTAGTAGGAAAATAACTACAAAAATAAATATTGATTTATTTTTCATTTTTTCTCCTCAAATTCATGAGCAATATTTTCATAAGGGTATCTTCGTGGAGCTTCCATCATAGTTCTTCTATTAATCATACGCAAAGATAAAGATTCAATCCATTCCCAAAATGGTTTAATATACTCTTTAGGGAAATCTATATCTTTTAAAGTTTTTTTGTAAAACATAAGCCAAACATCTCTAGCATGTTCATCTATAGTAAATGGGAAATGTCTTGAGCGAAGGTGTGGATGACCATGTTTTGATGTATATCTTGAACCACCACCTAATGCTTCCATAAAAAACTCTGCTGTTCTTTGTGTAACCATTTCAAACTCTTTTTCATCTTGTGAAAAAATATCTTTTATGGAACTGTTTTTTAATAAACCATGATGATGGAAAACCATTTTGATAATATTTTTTTCTCCAAACTCTTCATAAATTGTTTTTGGAGGAAATGGCACTGGTGGGTAGATGAAGTCAATCATAACATCTTTTACACCATTTGGATCAAATTTTTGTGAGATATCACATTGACTGAATTTTTTGATTTCATCTAAGGGTTCATGTCTTAGATTTATAAATGAATGTTTGTTGTTCATTTTTTTTCCTTTACTTAAATTTAAAGTGAAAAAAAGCAAGTAAGTAAAGTAATGAACAACGTAGTATATTAAAATATATAGCGTTTGTCAATATTTGAAATTGTTATATAAGTTTTTTAAAAAAGTTAAAATTTGTTGATTTATATTAAGAGTACCTAAAATAGGTATCTTAATACTATTTTGTTCCTAAAATATAATAAACGTGTTTGTTATCAAGTTTTTGTAAATCTACATTGTATTTATCTGCCCAGTGATTTACCTCTTCATGAAACTCATCTAATATCTCTTGAGCATCATTTTCATCACATTTGATTTTAAGAAATTCTGATGAGTTTGAAAGTCCTACATAGGCATTCATTTTTTTTAAATGGTCATTTAGACTTAATAAGTGTTTTGAAAATTTATCAAAGTCTTTTGTTTGTTCTATTACAATTTGAGCTTGTTTTAAAGATGAATCACTTTTAGTATAACCTAATTGTGAAAGTAAAACTTCAGCTGAAACTTCTAATTGCATATTGCCCCTTTTTTATAATTTAAAGTTGATAATATCAAAAAGTTTATGAATATGACTTAAAAAGAAAATTAAATTTATTTATCTTAATTCTAATGCTTTTTTTACACAATCTTTAAGTGATGTTTTATCTGCAATAATAGGATTAATATATTTGGGAAAATATTTTGCAGTGGTTTTTCCTATACTTATGGCTGTATATGAATTGTCCCACGAATATAGTTTCAAAAAATATTTTATTGTTGATGGTGACGAAAATATAATTTTAGACTTTTTAGGTAATGTGTATTTGTTTTTTATATCATTAAAACAATTTTCATAAAGAATAATATCATCACATTTTAGTATATCTATCAGATTTGATACAATTTTATCTCCTCGTATATAAAGCACTTTTTTGTTAGCTATTTTTTCTTTAATCTCTTCGGCAAATTCATCTCCATGACTTGATTGTCCAATATAGTCTATATTTCCTTCTAAATCTTTAATAACTTTTGCCGTTTGGTGTGAGATTGCAAAAGCTGGAATCTTTTTCCAAGTTTTGTTAAAAGAGTTTATAGCTTTAACACCATTTTTCGAAGTAAAAATCAAATAATCATATTTTGATAAATCTATATCTTTTTTTAAATATTTTATTTTAAAAAGTGGCAAGTTTTTGGCAAATTCTATTTTTTTGTCATTTAATACAAATATATTTTCTTTTTTTAATCTGATTTTTTTTAGATATGAGATTAGTTTTTGATATATATTTACTTTTTCCATATTCATTTGGATTATTTGTCCTTTTTTTTGGACACTAAATGGTATATTCATTTTAGAAAGGTGGTATGTGATTTTTGCAAATTCTAATTTAGTAAATCTATTAGAATAGTTTGTATCTAGAATTAATTCTTTATTTTTTTCATCAAATTCATAATAGAGTAAATTTAGCTTATTTATTATTTTTTCTATATTCATAGCCACTCCTTTTTAAAACCATAATTTTAACATACTATAACCGAGTTTTTTGTATTATCGAAAATAAAATAAAAAAAGTGAGAATTTTTATGAGTGTATTACTACAAATGGCTATGTTTCCAACTGATAAAAGTGAAAGTAAAAGTGAACAGGTTTCTCAGGTAATAAAAGTGATAAAGCAGAGTGGTTTTCCTTATAAACTAACTGCCATGTCAACAGTTATTGAAACAAATAAAATGTCAGAAGCTTTAGGAATTGTGCAAAAATGTTATGAAAAACTTGAAGAATTAGGGTGTAACAGAGTATATTCTACATTGACTTTTGATATTAGAAAAGGGCATGAAAATAGACTTGAAGGTAAAATTAAATCTGTAGAGAATAAAATAGGAGAGGTTTCAAAATAGTCTAAAAAAGACTTTTTTGAATTCCTATATTTTCCTCACCCAAAGCTTTGAGTTTAAAGGAAACTCTGTGTTCATCACTTCTTCCAAATTGTTTGATTTTTTCCACATGAGCTTTTGTACCATAACCTTTGTGTTTTTCAAAATCATAATTTGGATATTTTGAAGATATTTCACACATATATCTATCTCTACTAACTTTTGCTAATATGGAAGCTGCACTAACCTCTTTGATTTTTGCATCAGCTTTTATCATATGTGTTAATCTTGTTATACCAAATGAGGTATTACCATCCATTAAAAAATCATTGGTATGTATCTTTAAAGTATCGATTATTTCTAGTATAGATGATTTTAAACAACTTGAAATCCCTTTCTCATCTATAGTTTTAGCATTGGTAAATACAATATGATAATATGAATTATTTATTATTTTTTCAAATAATTCTTCCCTTTTTTTTTCACTTAATTTTTTAGAATCATTTAATTCTTTCACTTCATTTTTTAATATCACCCCTGCAACAACAAGTGGTCCAGCTAATGGTCCTCTTCCTGCTTCATCTATGCCACATAACAATACCAACTCCTTAAA